>CAMPCT010000064.1 GCA_946647055.1 uncultured Atopobium sp.
CCGCATGCGTGGCCTCGACAAGGGTCCCTAAGTCATTCACGGCAAGATGCGTCCCGAAGGGGCAGCTCGCCGACAGCTCGGGCAGGCGATCGAGAAGCCATCGCAGCCCAGACTCGGAGAGGGGTGGGACGAGCATGGTCAAATCACCGGCAGTGCTGGCAGGGGGATCCTGGCACAGCCGCACCATCGCGTCGTGGAACGCATCGAAGTCGGTCTCGCTGCCCACGTATCGTCGAGACGCATCCCGCGCCGCCACGACCGGCTCGATTGCACGCCGGTTCTGCCCGGATCGCCCATAATAACAGGCACAATCCTGCCCAAAGGTCGAGCGATACAACGAGGCCCGCTCATCGTCGGAGCCCAAATCCGCCGCCGTGCGAAGGAAGCGCAGGGCACGAAGACGCTCGTCGAGCGGGCGCCCCCGCCCACCAAGCTTGGCCAGGCCCACACCCGCGGCCTCAAAGAGCCGCAGGTGGCAGGCGGCACAGGGATAGGGTTGCAGATAGGTGCAGGCACGACCCAGGCAGGCATGCGTGCGGTAGGTGGTGTCGAAGGTGAAGAGCGGCGGTGCGTTGTCTATGCTGCCCGCACCATCGCGGTCCGGGTACGTCACGCCATGACGGTGCCGGCAGTACCCGTCTACCCACGGGCACTTGTCGAAGAAGGCCATGACCTCGCCCTCCATGCCCGGCACGGCCCCAAGCAGCGCACCCGCCTCCTGCCAGCCCACGAAACGAGGCAGCACCACACGTGAGACCCCCAGCGAGCGAAACGCCTCGAGCGTGGGGACGTTCTGGGCCACCGCCAGAAGCGAGAGACACACACGGAGGCCGGTCCGTCCATGCAGCCGCCAAAGAAGTCCCAGGTCGGAAAGGATGATGCCTGTGCCACCCATGGCCTCGAAGGCATCGCAGAGCGTCACGAGGTGGTCGAGCTGGGGCTCGGTGTAGCGCGAGTTGAGCGCGAGATAGAGGGGCAGGCCATGACGGCGCGCCTCTCCCGCCGCTGCCGCAAGTTCCGCGGTCGTGGCGAGGTTTGCCCTCCCCTGTCGCCGGGTGGCGCTGTCGTGATCGCCATAGTGCTCGGCCCACCACGCATCCTGAAAGCCGCAGTACAGTTCGCCGGCCCCCTCGCCAGCAAGTGCCGGGACCTCGTCGGGAGCGTTCACGGGCACGACGTACCTCATGCGAGCGCCTCCCGTATCATTTGAACGAAGCGCTGGTAGGACCGCTCGTTTACGTCATCCAACGTGTGGCGGAGCTCTGTCAGGCGCGTGTCATCACCCGTCAGGTGCGCCACAGCTGCCGCATGGGGTTCCGCAATCGCAGCCTTGGTCCACGCGCGGGCAAGCTCTGCCGTCTCATGAACGAGCCGCTGATGGAACGCCTCCTCGCGCCGACCCATGGGTTGGAAGCCCACCTCGTTCGAGCCACTCTCTGCAAGCGCGCATCCCGGGAAGACGATGAGGCGGCTGAGCGCGGCCCTGTGACTGTAGATGCCCAGCTCACGAAGGCGCGTCACCTCCGCCAATGCCCCCTCCAGCGTCTGCGACCCGTGCCACAGGATGTAACCGGGCTGGACGGCGATGCCGGCAGAGGCAAACGCCTCGAGCACCTCGGGCAGCCTCGAGACGTCGTAGGGCTTGTGCCATCGGGCAAGGGTGTCCGCGTTCAGCGACTCCACGCCAAAGAACACACGCGTGAGCCCCGCCTCACGCAGGCGCGCCAGGCGCTCTACCAGATGCGGGCGGCCGATGAGGGCCGCAAGGCGAAGCTCGCAGGCGAAGGCCACGCGCAGGCTGCGTGCGTCGAGCTCGTCGGCCAGCGCCTCGAGTCGCGCAAGGGACCCAAAGTCGTCGTCCACGAAGTTGAGGACGGGAGGGAGCCCAAAGGCCGCGAGCCGCTCCGCCACCTGCTGCATCTCGTCGACAACGAGCCGCAGGTCACGGCCTTGCCAGCGCCTAAGCGACTCGGGAAGCGACGGAGTGGCGCAAAACGCGCACGAGCCGGGGCAGCCTCTCGAGCTCTGGAGGTTGACGGCGCAGCCCAAGGCGGCGTAGCGCTCGGGACAGAGCCGGAGGGGAATCGCCCAGTCGTCCGGGCTGGCGAGCGCCGCCGCGGACGCATCCACCGCACGACCCAGCGCAAGCCCCAACAACTGGGCCTCGCCCTCGCCCCGCAACAGCACGCAGCCCCTTGGCAGCAGGCGCGCGGCCTCCTCGTGAGCTCCCGTCACGTACACGCCACCAGCTGCCAGCGTCGCCTGCGGCCACCATGCGTGAAGGCGGCTCATGACGCGCCGCGCATCGGGCACGTCTGCCGAGGTCATGAGCGAGAGGCCGATGAGGGCGGGGACTCGTTCCCCGACAATGTCGCGGACGTCGTCGAAGAAGCCAGCGCGATGCTCGGCGGCATACAGCCGCCGGTCAAGGACATGGACGTCATCCACACCATGGTCGCGCAGGTATCCCGCCAGCCGCTCGATACCCAGTGGCTCGGCAAACTCCGGCTCGTCCCCCTCGCAGAGCGGACGTATGAGCAGCACCAACGGCATGCCGACCCGCTTAGGAGAGTCCGATGCCCAGTTGGTCGCCCACCGCCTCGAGATATGCCCTCAAGGCATCCAGGTCCTCGTCCTCCGCCTCGGTCAAGCCGGCTTCCACACGCTCGTCGTCCTGCGCCTCGAGCTCGCGGAGCCTTACCGTGAGGTCGTAGTAGCTGTGGTCGTTCTCGGAAGCCTCTCCCTGTGCGACGTCATACAACTGGAGGTCGATGTCGTCCCACAGCATGTTGTACGTGCATTCCTGCTCGACCGAGCTACCGTCCATGTACTCGAGCGGGTTCAAGTACCCCGCCTCCTCGAGCGCCTCGGTCATGGTCGAGAGCGCGTCCGTGGACGAGAAGCCATTCGCGACGGCGGCAACCTGCAGGTTGAGGATGACGCCGGGCTCGGTCGAATACAGGAACGTGCAGGCGAAGGCCTGGGAGAGCGCCTCCTCCACCTCGCCGAGCTGCAGGAGTGCGAGCACCAGGTTGACGTTGGCACCCATGTGCGAGGGTGCCGTCTCGATGATGCTGCGATACCCGTCGGCGGCCTCATCGTACGTTCCCGACCGATAGAGATTGTTCGCCTGGACAAAGTCGACTTGCGTGGCCGAGATGGTCTCACCCTCGTCCAGGTACTGGTCGGTCATCTGGGATCGACGCGACTCGGCGAGCTTTCGTCCTTCCTCCGCGAACGTCATCATCTCGCTGGCATCACGCGCCTCACGCCCCTGGAAGCGCACCTCCTGGGAGCCTCCCCCACACGCCGCAAGCGACACGGTGACGACGAGGGCAAACAGGGTCGCGACCACCAAACGTAGCTTCCTCATGACGCACCCCCTAGTGAACCGGGACGCAGGCACAGGGGCTTCCGCAGCTCACCCAGCCGCCCCCGCCTCCCGACGTGACGTTGCCGACGCAGGTGCAGGTGGAGTAGCCCACGCAGCTGCACACGCTCTCGCAGGTGCACACGTGCTCGCAGGTGCAGACCATGTACGAGGCGCTCACGGTGTCGCAGCTGCAGTAGGCACCCATGACGCTCGAGGAAAACTGGCCGGTCTCCTCGCTGTAGCCATCGATGAAGTAGGTCTTCATGCCCGGTTTGAAGACGCTCTCGCCGTCCACGATGATCTCGATCTGGGGCTTGGGCAGGGTGGCATCATCGGCCTCGGTAAGCGCGCGGTCATTGTAGGTCTCATCGGCCATCTGGGGACCTCCCGTCGTCGGTGGGCTTCCAGTCAAGCTTGCGTTGGATCTGGTTGAGGGTGAGCGCGCGGCTGATCTGGCAGCGCACGCTCCCGTGATGCTCCTCCAGGGCGATGCCGTCGAGCACCTTGGCGGCGCAGTCGCCCGCACAGTGCCAGCGGCAGAAGCAGTCGTCACAGAAGCGGATGTTGTGCACGCACAGGCGCGAGAGCTCGTCGAGCTTTCCCTGGTCGAACACGAAGTCGCCCACAGCCTGGTCGAAGTGCCCAAAGAAGAAGCGCTCGCTGCGGGGGTCGCTGGCGTAGCTCACCTCGTAGCAGGCCGTGACATCGCCCGTGGGCGTGACAGTGAAGCTGCCGCTGCTCACCTTGCAGAAGGTGTCGACAAGCATGTCCTGGCGCGCGCCGGAGAACACCAGGCGCACCCCGCGCTCGTGCGCGACCTCCAAGGCCGCCAGGTAGCTGCGCGTGAAGTCCTCGGAGCTGGGCATGGTGTCGGCGGAGGTCTTGCAGCGGCCGCACTCCCACACCGGCTCGAAGTGCAGCTGCTCGATGCCTGGGTAACGGTCGGCCACGAACTCGACGATGTCGGGCATGCGCTCGACCATCGCCGCGGTCACCGTGGTGCGGATGCCAAAGTCCACGCCCGCCTCGACCAGGCGACTCATGGTGCGGTCGACCCGCGCGAAGGAGCCACCACCTCCCGCCAAGGGACGGTTGGCGTCCTGGTAGGCAGGCAGGCCGTCAAAGGAGATGTTGACCGAGTGGAAGTTGGCGACCACGAAGTCGAGCTGTTCCTCCGAGAGGACACCGTTGGTGGCCGCGTTGAAGACGGCGGGCACCTCCAGTCGCTCGGCCACGTCCTGCCCATACCACACGATCTCGCGTATGAGGTCGAAGGCACAGAACGGCTCGCCGTTGCCGTGGATGGAGACGAGGAAGTTGCGGATGGGCTCACCGGCTTCAATGCGCTCCTTGGCGTTGCGGGCGATGAGGTCGATGGCGCGCTGGGCCACCTCGAGCCGCATCGTGGTGATGGGCTCGCCGTTGCCTCCGCCCTCGCCCCCAAAGGCATAGCAGTAGCTGCAGCGCAGGTTGCAGTTGTTGGTGGGGAAGAGCGTCACCTGCACGGGCCGGAAGCCCACCTCGTGGTGTGGGTAGGCACGACGCTCGAAGAAGCCGCGCTCGCGGAAGGTCTCGACCACGGCGCGCTCGTCCTCCGTCATACGGTCAATCGAGGTGGGGTCAGCCGCATAGGCAACGGCGGCCGCGACGGCAGGCTCGTTCGCCCGCGCCATGAGGCGGCCCAGGGGCGCATAGAGGATGGGTCCGCGCTCGTCACGCAGGACGAAGAGCTCGGGAGGCGCGACGGACTGTGTGCTCTCGCAGGCCATGGGGCACCTACGCGGGAATCTCGTAGAGGTTGACCAGCACGGTGTTCTGCAGGTAGCCCGCCTGTCCCAGGGTGACGAAGAACGAGGCGACATCGACTGCCTCGACCGGACGACCCATGAGGTCGGCCGTCTGCGCCGCAAGCTCGTCGATGGTGCGCGACCCGTCGGCAAGCCCGATGAGGGTGGCACCAATGGGGTTGACGGAGAAGAGCTCGACGTCCTCGAAGTACCCGGAGAGCTCCGACGACCCCTCGTGCTCGACGAGGCGAATCCCCGCCTGCATGGCCGGGCCCTTGGCAGACTCCAACTGGGCGACCTCTGATGTCTCGAAGAGGATCGTTCCGGCACCGGTATCTGCGTCGTTGTCACGCGCTCCCGCAAGGCCAAGCCCAACCCCAGCGGCTACGACAACAAGCCCGAACGCGCCTTTGACGAAGGTCCTTCTCTCCATGTGCGCCCCCGTCCGCGAGTGCCGCCACGCACCAAGTCACGACGGCATATTCCATGCTGCCATCCATACGGAAACAGTACCAAATGGCATTCGGCCGACACAAGGAAAAGACGAGAAAGGTTCCCAAAGGTAGAATGACCGCGAGGAGGTGAGCGATGAGCGGCGACCAGATGGGCTTCCTCACGCCGGAGCCCGTTCTCTACCACGGGCATGCCACGGGCTTCGCGCTGTTTGGCGCGGGGCATTTGGTCTCGCTCGCGATGAGCGCGGCGCTGGCGGCGGTGCTAATCACGTGTTACCTGCACTTGCCCACCGATGCACAAGGCCCCTCCCCCGCCCGTCGCCACCAGCTCCTCGCCATGTCCGGCACCGCTTGCGCCATCCTACTCGCAAAGGACCTGTGGTATCTCGCGCTTGGCCTCTTCGAGCCGCTTTTCTGGCCGCTGCACGTGTGCAACCTATGCGAGCTCGTCGCCTTGCTCTATGCGCTCTCCCCCACCTCGCGCTTGGGCCTGCGCATGGCCGACCTGCTCTTTTGCTGGGGCATCACGGGCAGCCTCGGTGCCCTGCTCTTCCCCGGCTGGGCCTACTACTGCCCCACCTGGAGCCTGGCCTCTATCTGCGGCTTCGTCGAGCACGCGCTCGTCCTTGCCTGCGCGCTCTGTTCCCTTGTGGGCGGTGACTACGCGCCACGCCCGAGCCGCGTATGGTTCCCCCTCGTGGCAAGCGTCGCGTGTGGGGCGGTCTTCCGCATCGTTAACCCGCGTCTGGGCACCAACTTCTTCTTCGTCACCAACCCCGCTGCCGCCGGCGGACCCGGCCCCTGGTTGCTCGCCACCTTGGGCGACCCCGACTTTCTCGCAGGCTACTTGCTCCTGGTCGTTGCCCTGTGGGCGGCGACGTACCTTGCCTGGCGTGCTATCGTTTCCCCAAACCACCGAAGGGAGCCCCATGCTTGACATGCGCCTTGCGACCCCAGACGACCTCGACCGCACCTGTACCCTCTTTGACGAGGTCATGGCACACCAGGCTCAAGACGCCTACTCACCCGGCTGGACCCCGGGCATCTACCCCACCAACGACGACCTGCGTGGCCGCATCGAAGCCCGCGAGATGTACCTCGGTTTCGACAGGGACACACCGGCCGCAGCGGTGGTGCTCACGCACGAGGAAGACCCGGAGTATGTTGGCGCCCCTTGGCCCAGTGGTGCCGTAGGCGATGAGGTGAGCGTCATCCACCTGCTGGCCATTCACCCGAGCATGCGTGGGCGAGGCCTGGGCAGGGAGGTTGTCACCTGGTGCATAGAGACCGCCCGAGGTTGGGGCAAGAGGGCAATACACCTGGACGTCGTTCCCGGCAACCTCGCCGCCAGCCGCATCTACACGGCATGTGGTTTCGACTTGGTCTTCCACCACATGGTGCACTACGAGGACCTGGGCGACACCAACCTCGAGATGTACGAGCTGGTCCTGTAGGCCTCTTCCCTATGCCTTGTACCGACAGTACCTGTCAACCCAGGCCTCGTCATGGTAGGGGCCGTCCTCTGTCATCTGGCAACGGTCGCAGAGGTCCCGCGCAACCTCAAGGATCACATCGCGCAGTTCCACGTCGTCCCACTCGGGGCCGATCGCCTCGATGCCAAGCAGCGCACCCAAAATGTTTCCGCAGATGGCAGCTGTCGAGTCGCTGTCTCCGTCGTGGTTTGCCGCCGAGATGATGGCCTCACCAAAGTCATCCGCATGGCGCAGCGCCGAGAAGACCGCGATGGCAAGCGCCTGCTCGCCAACCCAGCCCCCGCCCAGCTGGAGGATGCAAGGCTGGTCCTCCTCGTCGCACGAGGCGAGCGACATGGCCTGGTCGAGCAGCTGGGCCATGTAGGAGGCATCCTGGAACACCTCGGGGAACCACGAGGGCAGCAGCCTGATGGCATCACGCACGATGGCCTCGAGCTCCCCACGGGGGTCATCACAGCCATCCGCCACGTCGAAGGCGCAGCGGTTCACCAGGTAGCAGAGAACACCCGCGGGAATCCAACCCAAGGGATGCCCATGGGTGAGCGCCCCCATCGCCGCCCCCTCACGCACGAGATTGGTTGCGTCGTCACCTTCCCGCACGGCCCTCCCGGGAAAGAGCCCCCAAGGGGCAACGCGCATGACGCCGCCACAGCCCTTGCTGTCGTTGATGCGGTGCGTCATGCTGCCCCCGCCACCGGCGTAGAGCGCGCTCATGCAGGTGTTGCCCGGGGCGCGGCCCACATGGAGCGCATCAACGTCGAGCAGCCAGCAGACACCGGGGTTGCCTATGTCGCCCCAGCTCTGCGTGGCAAGCCAGTCCAGATAGGCGGAGTTGACATACGAGGCATAGCGCGACGTGCTGCCCTCCAGCTTGCGATGCGTGTCACCCACAAGCAGGCCATTCGCCGTGAAGAGCGTCATCTGCGTGTCATCCGAGAAGTGCGCGCCTGGCCCCTCGAGCGAACGGATGCCACCCTCCCCGTACTCGCTGACGATCCGCGCGAAGGAGTCGAACTCCACCGCATAGCCCAAGGCGTCGCCCACGGCTCCGCCCAACAGACAGCCCTGGTACCTTCCCAGGCGGCGCTCGTTCTCCTCGATGCGCTCGTACGCCTCGAGCAGCTCCCGCGCGCCGCGGTACTTGGCGAGGCGCTTAAGGTCTGCCTCCCCGGGCTCTCCGTCCAGGCGCGAGAGGTCCGAGTTGTGGGCAAGGTCGGCAAGCTTGACCTTGCGAGCCACCGGGTCCTTGGCAAGGCGGCGCACATACTCCAGGTAGGGGACGCCGGGGTCGTGCGTCATGAGGCCACAGGTCTCGACATACTCCGCGGGAATGCCCGCCGAGACAAGGTCAGCGGGCCCCAGAGGCGTGTCCTCCATGACATCGTGGAGCAGGGCGACGCAGGTCTCGTGCTCGGTCTCCATCTGCTCGGCGAGGTGGAACGGATGGAACACATAGGGCAAACCCGACTTGTCTACCTGTTCCTTGTGTGCGTCGAAGCAGAGCCTGAGGGCTGCCTTGGTGGCTGGCGTATAGAGCATGATGGCACCTCCAGAGTATGCGTGTCGGGCTCCCCGCGAATGTCCCCCTGATGATAGTCGGTTGGGACGACAACATGGGTATAGTGTCCCATGACGGAAGGAGGGTCATGGACCGCGACCTCATCATTCAGGCGCTCGCCAAGCTTCTC
The DNA here is from genome assembly GCA_946647055.1 of uncultured Atopobium sp. Next base: position 8,797 of record CAMPCT010000064.1, read on the forward strand.
GCAGGCATCGTCGTCATGGGACTCCTGCTCTTCGTGCCGGCGGGCACCGCAAGCTGGTGGAACGGACGGCTGCTCATGGCCGTGCTCTTCATTCCCATGGCATTGGCTGGCATCGTGATGCTCCTCTTCGCTCCCGACCTCCTCCGCAGCCGCCTGAACATGCGCGAGGAGCAGGGAGACCAGCAGCTCGTCATCAAGCTCTCCGGCCTCATGTTCGTGGCCGCCTTCGTGGTGGCGGGCCTGGGATTCCGCCTTGGCTGGCCCACCCTCCCCCGCTGGGCATCGCTTGCCGGAGCCCTCGCCTTCCTCGTGGGCTACATCCTGTTCGCCGAGGTGCTGCGCGAGAACGCCTACCTCTCGAGGACCGTCGAGGTCCAGGAGGGCCAGCACGTCATCGACACGGGCCTCTATGGCATCGTGCGCCATCCCATGTACGCCGCGACGCTCCTCATCTTCCTCTCCATGCCCATCATCCTTGGCTCGCTCCCCTCGCTGGTCATCATGCTGACCTATCTCCCCATCATCAACCTCCGCATGGACGGGGAGGAGCGCGTCCTTTCCGAGCAACTCGAGGGTTACACGGACTACCTGCAGCACGTTCGCTGGCGCGTCATTCCGCACGTCTGGTAGGCATCACGTCGC
>CAMPCT010000065.1 GCA_946647055.1 uncultured Atopobium sp.
ACGGCGCGGTCCTCGGTGGTGTTGATGTGCTCGCCGGCAAACATGGCGTCGCGACGCGCCTCGAGCCCCACCTCGCGGGCAAGGTCGCACAGGAGGTTGACGGTCTCGGCGTTGATGAGGTTCTTGGAGAAGTCGAAGAGCAGGTCGGAGGTCTCGAACGAGAACTTCTCGACGCGGTCGGGATCGGCGGCGAACTCGTTCTTGAGCTTGAACTTCCTGAGCTTGAAACCGTTCCTGTGGACCTTGAGGGCCTTCCAGGCGGGAGTTGCGGTGGGATCGACGGGAGTGGGGATGGTAGTCAAGATGGCCCTCCTTCGGTAGGTTGCGGAACCAACCCATATCCTAGCGCGTGCTAGGCCCCTCGTGCGTCGTATACTTGTCCCACCACAGGAATCCGCAACCACAGGAGGGGCCATGAAGATCATTCGCACGGCTGATTACGGGGACATGAGCCGCAAGGCTGCCAACGTCATCTCGGCTCAGGTCATCCTCAAGCCCAACTGCGTCCTCGGCCTTGCTACGGGAAGCACCCCCATTGGCACGTACAAGCAGCTCGCAGAGTGGAACGCCAAGGGCGACTGCGACTTCTCGCAGGTCTCGACGTACAACCTCGACGAGTACCGCGGCCTCTCCCACGACGACCCGCAGAGCTACCACTACTTCATGCGGACCAACTTCTTCGACCACATCAACATCGACCTCGCCAACACCCATGTGCCCGACGGGTCGAACCCGGACGCAGCCGCCGCCTGCGCCGAGTATGACCGCCTGGTTCACGATGCCGGGTATCCCGACCTGCAGCTCCTGGGCATTGGCCGCAATGGCCACATCGGCTTCAACGAGCCCGACGACCACTTCTCCAAGGGCACGCATTGCGTCGACCTCACCGAGTCGACCATCGAGGCCAACAGCCGCCTGTTCGACAGCCCCGAGCAGGTTCCCCGCCAGGCCTACACCATGGGTGTCCAGACGATCATGTATGCGCGGTCGATCCTTGTCATCGCCAATGGTGCCGACAAGGCCGACGCCGTGTGGGCCATGTGCTTTGGCCCCGTGACGCCACAGGTGCCCGCCTCGATCCTGCAGCTGCACACCAACTGCACGGTCATCGCCGACGAGGCTGCGCTCGCCCGCTGCCCCCTCGACTAACTGGACAAAGGTAACAGGTACCTTTGTCCAGTCACAGGAGGACACCACCCAGATAGGTCGCCTCGAGCGAGAGGTCTGACCCAAGGATGACAAGGTCGGCAAGCCTGCCGGGCCGTATCGACCCACATGTGGCGTCGATGCCGTTGGCGCGCGCCGGAATCTCGGTCGCCATGCGAATGGCCTGCTCGGCGTCGACGATTCCCCAGTCCACGACGTTCTTGATCGCGCCTGCCATGGTGAGGACGCTGCCGGCGATGTTGCCCTCGTCGCGCAGGCGGGCCACCCCGCCCGAGAGCCTGATGGGCAGCTCGCCGAGCATGTAGTCGCCCTCGGGCATGCCGCCGCAGCGCAGGCAGTCCGAGATGAGGAAGACGTGCTCCCAGCCCTTGGCACGCACGAGCGCATCGCATGCCACCGGGCTCACATGGAGGCCGTCGCAGATGAGCTCGGAGGCGGCATCGTCGCTCGTCATGGCACAGCCCACCGTGCCAGGCGCCCGGTGCGTGAGGGGGCTCATCGCGTTGTAGGTGTGGACGAAGACCGAGGCTCCCGCTTCGACCGCCGCGCGCGCCTGCTCGTAGCTGGCGTTGGTGTGCCCGATGGCCGCCACGACGCCTCGCTCGCCACAACCCCTCACATAGTCGACGGAGCCATCGCGCTCGGGCGCGAGCGCACTCTTGCGGATGCGCCCACCCGCGGCCCCCTGCCAGAGGTCGAGCGCGTCGAGGCTCGGGTCACAGAGGTACTTGGGGTTCTGCGCGCCCTTGTACTTCTCGGTGAAGAAGGGGCCTTCGAGGAAGATGCCCTGGATGCGGGTGCCGAGAAAGTCGTCTGGCCTACCGTCTGCGGCGGCGGCGACCGCCTTGCAAGCCGCCTGCGTCTGCTCGAGCGAGGCAGTGAGCGTCGTCGCGAGGATGGACGTGGTGCCTTGGCGCGCCAGCGCCTCACACATGGCGTCGATGCCCACGGGGTCGCAGTCCATGACGTCGTGGTCGGCAAAGCCGTGGATGTGCGTGTCGACAAGACCCGGCGAGACCCATGCGTCACCATACTCGACAACGTCGCAGGCGGGACGCTCGTTGCGCACGTCGGCAAACCGCCCGTCCTCGACGACCAGATAACCGGGGCACACGACCCCCTCGGGCAGGACGAGATGCTCGGCGTGGATGGCAAACGTGCTCATGTCTCCTCCTTCGACGGGACAACGGCTGAACAAAGGTGCCTGTTACCTTTGTCCAAGGACCTCGGCGGCTATCTTGGCGCTCGCCGTGGCGTCCTTGGCATAGTAGTCGGCGCCCACCATCTTGGCATACTCGGGCGTGAGCACGGCACCGCCCACCATGACCCGGCACCATGGCGCCTTCTCGTGGAGCAGGGCGATGGTCTCTGACATCGCCGGCACCGTGGACGTCATGAGCGCCGAGAGACCGCAGAGCCGCACATGGTCGCGGACGACGGCATCGACGACAAGCTGCGGGTCAACGTCGCGACCCAAGTCGACGACGTTGTAGCCGTAGTTCTCGAGCAGCATGCGGACGATGTTCTTGCCGATGTCGTGGATGTCGCCCTTGACGGTGCAGATGACGATGCGCCCCTTCGAGGACGAGGCATCCCCCGCGGGGCTCTTCTCGCGAATGGTCTCGAATCCGGCCTTTGCGGCCTCGGCCGACGCCATGAGCTGCGGCAGGAAGAACGTGCCCTTCTCGAAGCGCTCCCCCACCTCGTCAAGTGCCGGAATGAGCACGTCATTTATGACATACATGGCGTCATGGTCGGCGAGCAGCGCGGCCACGAGCTCGGGCACCGGGCCCTTGCGTCCGGCGATGACGAGACTGTGGACCTGAGCTTCTGGGGTTGCGCCGGGATCGTCGGGGAACGTCCTCGCCGCAGAGGACGCGGCTGCGGGATGTTCCCCTCGTGATCCCGGTGCAACCGACGATGCGTCATCGGTTCTGCCAGCGTAATGCTCGACGAAGTACCCGGCGTTCTCGTCCTCGCCGGACAGAACACGCCACGTGTCAATGACGTCCATCATCCTTTTTACCATTGGGTTGATGATGGCCAAGTCGAGGCCAGCATCGAGGGCGGCGGCGAGGAAGGTCGCGTTGACGAGCGGGCGGAACGGCAGGCCAAAGCTGATGTTGGAGACGCCCAGGACGGTGCGGACGCCGGGCAGTTCCCGCTTGACCAGGCGAATGCCATCGAGGATGGCACGGGGTGCGGTCTGGTCGGTCGAGCACGCCATGGTGAGGCAGTCGATGGCGATGTCCTCGCGCGGGATGCCCAGCGCCTCGGCTGCGTCGACGATCTTGCGTGCGATGGCGAGGCGGCCCTCGGCCGTCTTGGGAATGCCCTCCTCGTCAAGCGTGAGGCCCACGATCGCGCAGCCGTAGTGGGCCGCGATGGGCAGGACGGCGTCGAGCACCTCGCGCTTGCCGTTGGTCGAGTTGATGAGGGCCTTGCCGGGATAGCTGCGGACGGCCGCCTCGATCACGTCGGGCTCGGAGGAGTCGATCTGCAGCGGCAGCGTGGTCACGCCCTGGAGGTCGGCCACGATGCGGGCCATCATGGTGCGCTCGTCGATCTCGGGCAGGCCCACGTTGACGTCGAGGATCTGGGCACCGTCGGCCACCTGGCTGATGGCCATCGACATGATGTAGTCGAGGTCGCCCGAGCGCAGCGCCTCCTTCATGCGCTTCTTGCCCGTGGGGTTGATACGCTCGCCAATGACGCCAACCTGCCCCATCTCGAAGGCGCTGAGCTGCTGGGAGCTCGAGACCACGAAGTCATGGCGCATGTCGCGCGAGGCGGGCGTGCGACCAGACAGGAGCTCGCGCTCGCCGGCGATGTATGCCGGGCTCGTCCCGCAGCAGCCACCAATGACGGTCACGCCGGCATCGACCATGTCGGCCACGGCCTCGCAGTACTCGGGCGGGAGGATGTCATAGGTGGTGACGCCGTCGACCACGTGCGGAAGGCCCGCGTTTGCCTGCGCCATGACCGGCACGCGCGACCACGGGAGCATGCGCTTGACGAGCGGGGCGACGTCCTTGGGACCAAGCGAGCAGTTGATGCCCACCACGCTCGCCCCAAGGGCCGAGAGCGTGACGGCGGCGACCTCGGGCGTGGTGCCCAGGAAGGTGCGGCCGTCCTCGTCGAAGGTCATGGTGACGAAGGCGGGCAGGTCGGAGTTCTCCTTGACCGCGAGAAGCGCGGCCTTTGCCTCGGCGAGGTCGGCCATGGTCTCGATGATGAAGAGGTCGGCACCGGCAGCCGTCGCCGCAACGACCTGCTCGGCAAAGAGCTCGTAGGCGCGCTCGAAGGGAAGCGTCCCCATGGGCTCGAGCAAGGCGCCCGTGGGGCCGATGTCCGCCGCGACGTAGCGTGCGCCGCTTGCGCGGGCACAACCCACGGCAGCAGAGAAGACCTCCTCGACCGTCGCGGCGTCTCCCAGCTTGAGCGCGCAGGCACCAAAGGTGTTGGTGGTGACGGCCTCGGACCCGGCCGCGACGTAGGCGGCGTGGATCTCGCGGATCTCGTCGGGGTTGGTGAGGCAGAGCAGCTCGGGAATCTCGCCCGCCGCAAGGCCGCGCGCCTGGAGCTGCGTTCCCATGGCCCCGTCAAACAGCAGGAACTCGCGGCCGTCGAGCACGGCCTGGAGGTGGTCGTCGGCAACGCGCAGGCTTCGCGGCCCAAGACGCTTGAGATTGCTATCCATGGCAGGTCCTTCCCGCAGGTCTCAGCAGGCAGAAATCGTAGCACGGGCAGTCGGCGCACGACACGTGCGAGGTTGGCTGTGGACGCTCGAACATGCCCACCACGGCCGTCACGCTCTTGGTGGGTGACATGAGGAGCGACTCCGAGAGGGTGATGCCCAGGCGACGGTAGGCGTCGACCGCCGCAAGGAGCGTGGGCTGTGTCTCGAGCGGCAGGTCCCCGTAGCCCGGTGAGAAGCGATAGTTGCAAAAGAGCCCATGCTCCCGCGCCTGCGCGACAATGCTTGCCTCGGCGGCATCGGCCGCCCGCTCGACGAGGGCGGTCGCCGCGGCATCGAAGACGACCTGCCCGACCCTGTCGACGAACGAGAGACGACGCAGCTCGCGGTCGATGCCCATCCCGATGGTCACGGCCATGACGCCCACGGAGACAGCCCCCGCGAGATGCCCGGCGATCGAGTTGCCACGCAGCTCGAGGGCGGTCCCGGCAAGCGTCACCACGGGGGTGCCCCCGTCATCTCGGACGCCCGCAACGTCGAAGGTGCGAATCGAGGCACGCGGGGAACCGCACGCGATGCAGGCGGCAACCTGCTCCCCCACCTTGTCGGCGATGTCCGCGGAGTATTCCTGCCCCCGGTAGCCCATGTACCGAAGGACCTCGTCTGTGTCGACCGAGCCTATGACGTAGCTCTCGACCAAAGCATCACCCGGCGATGTATCCGCAGTCCACGAGCGCCTCGTGGGCGGCACGACCGATGACGGGACGGTTCATCGTGTAGATGTGGATGCCGTCGACGCCGTTGGCGGCAAGGTCGACGATCTGGTCGCAGGCATACTCGATGCCGGCCCTGAGCTGGGCACCCTCGTCGTCCCCGCAGGCCACGATCTTGCGGATGACCTTCGAGGGGATGGTCGCACCGCAGGTGAACGCCATGCGCTGGATCTGGCGGACGCTCGTAAAGGGCATGATGCCGCACACGATGGGAATCTTGATGCGGTGGCGCGCGCAGCCCTCGCGGAAGCGGTAGAAGATCTCGTTGTCAAAGAAGAGCTGGGTGACCAGGAAGTCAGCGCCGGCGTCCTGCTTCATCTTGAGGTGCTTGAGCGAGGTCTCGAAGTCGGCGCACTCGAAGTGACCCTCGGGGTAGCAGGCCGCGCCAACGCAGAACTCGGGGTTGTGCTCCTTGATGTAGGCGATGAGGTCGGTGGCATACGTGAAGTCGTAGGCCTCCTTGCCGGGAGCCCAGTCGCCACGCAGGGCCAGGACGTTGCGCACGTCCTGCTCGCCCAGGGCCTCGAGGAACAGGTCGACGTCCTCGCGGTGCGACCCCAGGCAGGTGAGGTGCGCCAGCGCCGAGGTGTTGGTCTGCTGCTCGATGACGCCCGAGACCGACACGGTGTTGGCCGAGTTGCCCGAGCCGCCCGCCGAGAAGGTCACGCTGATCCAGTCGGGGTTGTTCGCGTCGAGCTCGCGTGCGACGCCAATGGCCTCGTCGATGGGGAGGTCTCCCTTGGGCGGAAAGATCTCGAAGGAGAACGTCTGCCTCTCAGCGAGCCTCTCGTCGATTCTCATGGTGCCTCCTAGCTGGTCGTCATTTGCCGGTCTGGAACGAACGGAGCGTCAGTATGGTTCCCCCAGGGGTCTGAGCTGCTTGAGCCGGTACCACATGAGCTGCTTTGCGCGTGGGTCCGCGAGGGACTCCTCGAAGCCGCCCAGGTTGAGGACGCGCATGCCAAGGACATGCGTGACGACACCCGGGACGAGCATCGCCGCATCGAAGTCCTCCAAGCGGGCGAGCTCGTCGGAGAGCGCGTCACGGACCGACGTGGCGGCCTCGTCGTCGCAGACGACGACCGTGCCGGGGTCGAGCGTGAGCACCGCCTGCCGCAGAAGCATGGGGTCGAGGGCATTCCCCGCAGCATCGATGGTGGAGAGGGCCATCCAGTCCTCGGGCGCGTAGCCCAAGGCCCCAAACGCCGCACGCAGGGCGACACCATCGTCGCCCGAGAGCGGCACCCTCCCCCTCTCGGCCTTGACGATGAGGATGCTCGAGAACGCGTTGCCGTCGGACAGGACACCGGCCTCGGAGAGCCGTCCCAGCTCCTCCCGGGCCTTGGCGAGATACGCCTCATGCCTGTCGACCTGCACCGCCACCCATCCTCCAATGACCAAAAGGGGACGTTTCCCTTTGCGTCTGACGCAAAGGGGACAGACCTTCGCCGCCCCATACCGCAACGCTGGGAAGATTGTACCGCGCGCTTCCAAGCTTGAGGGTGTAGGTTGGCGCCTCGCGGGGTATAAGCCGTTAAGAACGCAGACAACGCGGCGGCATGCCGCACGAACAGGGAGGACTCCCATGGCAGCTGAGATTACCACCGCAACCTTCGACCAGATCGTCAATGGCTCCGACAAACCCGTGCTGGTTGACTTCTGGGCGACCTGGTGCGGCCCCTGCCGCGCGCTTGGCCCCATCATCGAGGAGATCGGCAACGAGATGGCCGACAAGCTCGCGGTCTACAAGTGCAACGTCGATGACGAGGGCGACCTCGCCATGAAGTTTGGCATCGTCTCCATCCCCACGCTCATCCTCTTCAAGGGCGGACAGCCGGTCCACACCATGGTGGGCGGCCGTCCCAAGGCGGCGCTGGTCGAGGAGATCGAGGCCAACCTGTAGGGCTCGCCACAAAAGCGCTCGCGGCAAATCCGACGCCGTCGCCCCTTGGCGACGGCGTCGGACGTATCATGGGAGATGATGCGAGAGGAGGTCATGTGAAGCGTTCGGGACGTGAGGTCAGGTACGATGTCGCGGCACTCATCCGCGACAACCTGTGGACCATTGCGATTGCCGTTGGCCTGGTCGTCTTCCTCGCCATCCTCGTCAACCTCCTCTCCGACGAGATTTCGCAGTTGGACACCGCCGCCTACTGGCTCTTCGTCATCAAGCTGCGCCGCGAGTGGCTCACCCCCACCATGCAGGGCTTCTCCACGCTCGCCTCGCCGGTTGGCCTGCTTGCCATGCTCATCATGGTGGGTGCGTTTGCCCCGGGCAAGCGTCCGGGATGGTGCGCGGCGACCAACTTGGTGCTGGTGGTCGTCCTCAACACCCTCATCAAGGCCATCGTCCAGCGACCGCGACCCGACGGCTACCGTCTGGTCTCGGAGTTTGGGTACAGCTTCCCCTCCGGGCACTCGATGGTGGCCATGGCGTTCTACGGCTTTTTGGCCTGGCTGGTGTGGAAGTACGAACGCGAGAACCTCACGCGTTGGTTCTACACCTTCGTGTTCGCAGGGCTCATCCTGATGATCGGCATCAGCCGCGTCTACCTGGGCGTCCACTACGCGAGCGACGTCATTGCCGGGTTCTTCGTGTCATTGGCCTGGCTTGCCTTCTTCACCAAGGTCATTGCCCCGCTGTTCCTGCCAGACGAGCGCGACTTCTCGCTCGACTCACCCACGCAGCTCATGCGTCTCGAGGACCTGAAGCTCGACGACTAGGTCCCGTCGTCGCCGCTCCGACGACCGCTACTCCGACAGCTGGACGATCTCGGCCGAGACGACCTTCTCGTCCTGGATGAGCACGCGGGCGCAGGTGGGGCCCATCTGGGTGCGCGGAAAGGTGGGGCTGCCCGGGTTCATGACGATGGTGCCCCAGGCCGTCGTCTCGATGAAGGGCCGGTGGGTATGGCCGCAGACCGCAACCTTGCAGGTCACGGGGTCGAGCTTCTCGCGGTAGTGGCAGACCTGCCAGCGCACGCCGCCAATGGTGACCTGCAGCAGGTTCTTGACCTCGGGCCCGTACTGGTAGCCCCAGTCGTTGTTTCCCAGGCACAGGTGGACGGGAGCAATCTGCCACAGGCGCTCGTAGTGCGAGCGCGAGCAGATGTCGCCCGCATGGACGATGACGTCCGAACCGGAGAGCTCGTCGAGCAGGCTTGCCGAGAGGTAGCCGTGCGTGTCGCTGACCACGCCAACGCGCAGAATGGGGCTGTCGCCTTCTGCCATGGATAGCATCCTTCCCTGGAATCGAGGTCCGTCCCCGACTGTCTCCGAGACAATCGAGAACCGTCCCCAACTGTCTCTAGATGCCGAGGGCGCGCTTGAGCTGGACCACGCGACGCCTCGAGACCGAGATCTTCTTGCCCTCGACGCCATTGATGCCCAGCTGGAGGATGCCGCTCGACACGACCTCGACGTCCTCGACGTACTCGAGGTTCACGATGTATCCGCGATGCACGCGGAAGAAGCCGTGCGGGGCCAGCTTGTTCTCGAGCTGGGCCAGCGAGATTGTGGAGAGGAAGCGGTCGTTGTCCGTGTAGATGCAGGAGTAGTCGTCCTTGGCCTCGATGTAGCGGATCTGGTCGATGGGGACGAGGACCTTGCGGCCGCCCTTCTCGACGGGGATGCGCTCGACGGAGGTGTGGGCGGACGTCTGCGGCTTGAGGCGCGCCTGGACCTTGTCGAGGGCACGCTCGAGGCGGTCGG
>CAMPCT010000066.1 GCA_946647055.1 uncultured Atopobium sp.
CGGTGGGCGTGCTCACGCAGTATCGTCCCTACCTGCTGCACTCCTACATTGGCACGGGCGAGGCGTGGAACCTCGACGAGCGCGGATCGGGCGTCTCGATCCTGCCGCCCTATGCCACCGAGAGCGGCGGCGCCTGGTACGAGGGCACGGCCGACGCCGTGTATCGCAACCTCGACTACATCGAGGGCCATGACCCGGAGTACGTGCTCATCCTCTCGGGCGACCAGCTCTATCGCATGGACTATCACGACATGCTCCAGAACCACATCCGTCACGGCGCCGACCTCACCGTCGCCGTCATGCCGGTGCCCTGGGACGAGGCCTCGCGCTTTGGCATCATCACCCAGGACGAGGACGAGAAGATCCTCAAGTTCACCGAGAAGCCCAAGAACCCCGACAGCAACCTCGCCTCGATGGGCATCTACATCTTCAACACCAAGCTGCTCTGCCAGATGCTGCGCGAGGACGCCGAGGATCCCAACTCCGACCACGACTTTGGCAAGGACATCATCCCCAAGCTGCTCGCGGCCGGCAACCCGCTCTACACCTACCGCTTCGAGGGCTTCTGGCGTGACGTGGGCACCATCGCCAGCTACCACGAGACGTCGATGGAGCTGCTGGGCGAGCACCCCGCGTTCGACCTGTACGCCGAGGAGTTCCCCATCATGAGCAACCTCTCCGTCAGGCCGCCGCACTACATCGGCCCCGACGGGTCCATCTCCGACGCCATGGTCTCCAACGGCTGCCAGGTCTACGGCACCGTGCGCCACTCGATCCTCTCGACCGACGCCTACGTGGGACCGCGTGCCGTGGTCGAGGACTCCGTCCTGCTCCCCGGCGCCAAGGTCAAGGCCGGCGCCCACGTGGTCAACGCCATCCTGGGCGAGTACTCCACGGTCGAGGAGAACGCTCGCCTCGGCAGCGTCGACGAGAAGAAGGACACTGCCGTCATCGGGGACAACGTGATCGTCGAAAGGGGTGAGTAGCATGCTTAACAAGGCAGTCGGACTCATTACCTCCAACTACTCCAGCAAGCACCGCTCCGCACTCACCGAGGTGCGTCCCATCGCGTCGCTTCCCTACATGGGCCGCTATCGCGTGATGGACTTCGTCCTCTCCAACATGGTCAACTGCGGCCTGCGCAACGTCGGCTTCATCATGCCCGACAACTACCGCTCGCTCGTCGACCACATCGACTCGGGCAAGGACTGGATGCTCAGCCGCAAGAACGGCGGCCTGTACATCCTTCCCGGCTCCTCCTTCGGCGCCACGCGCGCCGGCTATCGCTTCCTGCTGCGCGACCTCGTCCAGAACAGGGTCTTCCTGCGCCGCAACAAGGAGCCCTACGTGATCATGGCCACGGCCAACATGATCTACAACATGGACTACGCCAAGCTGGTCAAGGCCCACGAGGCCTCCGGTGCCGACATCACGCTCGCCACCTTCCATGCCGTCGAGAACGACGACGACGTCGTCTGCCTCGAGTTCAAGGACGGCCGCCTTGCCTCCATGCATCAGGGTGTCACCTATGGTGACACCGCGTTCCTCGACTGCATGGTCGTCTCGCGCGAGTGGCTCCTCAGCGCCCTCGACACCTACGCCTCCGTCGACCACCTGGGTCTGCTCGAGGCCATGCAGGACGAGTTCCCCCGCATTGACATCCGTGCCTACGACTTCGAGGGCTACGTGGCGCCGATCTTCTCGACCGACACCTACTTCCGCCGCAACATGGACCTGCTCGACCCCACGGTGAGCGGCGAGCTCTTCCCGTCCGGCCGCACGGTCATGACCAAGGCCCACGACACGCCGCCCGCCAAGTACGAGGCCGGCTGCTACGTGCGCAACTCCATCGTCTCCGCGGGCTGCCGCATCTGGGGTGCCGTCTCCAACTCCATCCTCGGCCGCAAGGTCGTCGTCGAGCCGGGCGCCACGGTCACCAACTCCATCATCATGCAGGAGTGCGTCATCCACAGCGGCGCGCGCATCGAGAACGCCATCATTGACCGCAACAACAACATCCCCGCCGGCACCGAGCTCCGCGGGACTCCCCAGGACATCCTCGTCAAGGAAAAGGGCCACGCACGATGACAACTAGAAGGAAGCTCAGGGTTCTCTTCGCGACCTCCGAGGCGACGCCGTTCGCAAAGACGGGTGGCCTTGGCGACGTGGGCGGCGCCCTGCCGCCCGCGCTCAAGCGCGCCGGGTGCAAGGTGTCCGTCGTCATGCCCAAGTACTCCACCATCCCCTGGCACTTCATCGAGAAGATGACGCATGTCGCCGAGTTTGGCGTGCCGCTGGCATGGCGCAACGTGTGGTGCGGCGTCGAGCACCTCACCTACCGCGACATCGACTTCTACTTCATCGACAACGAGGACTACTTCAAGCGCGACGCCTGCTACGGGCACTTCGACGACGGCGAGCGCTTCGCCTTCTTCTCGAAGGCCATCCTCGAGGCCATGGAGCACGTCGAGGGCATGCGCTGCGACGTCCTGCACTGCAACGACTGGCAGACCGCCCTGGCCCCCGTCTTCCTGCGCGAGTTCTATCGCGGGATCGACTACATGGACAACGTCAAGACCATCTTCTCGATTCACAACGTGCAGTTCCAGGGCCAGTACTCCGACACCATGCTGAGCGACGTGCTTGGCCTCACCGGCACCCCCGCCGCAGACCAGCTGCGCATGGACGCCACCTCGATCGACTTCATGAAGGGCGCCTGCCTCTACTCGGACATGCTGTCCACGGTGAGCCCCACCTACGCCAACGAGCTCAAGACCCCGTACTACGGCGAGCACCTCGAGTGGGTGTTCCAGCAGCGCGCGGACTCCCTCCACGGCGTCCTCAACGGCATCGACATGTCCGACTGGAACCCCGTGTCCGACCCGCGCCTCGTCCAGAACTTCTCGGCCAAGGACCTCTCGGGCAAGGCCGCCTGCAAGGCCGCGCTCCAGCAGGAGCTGGGCCTCGCCGTCGACCCCGAGCGCCCGCTCGTGGTCAACGTCGGTCGCCTCACCAAGCAGAAGGGCCTCGACCTGGTCAACTACGCGTTCGAGAACTTCATGTCGCGTGGCATCCAGATTGCCGTCCTAGGCACGGGCGACCCCAAGTTCGAGGACTCGCTGCGCTACTTCGCCAGCAGGTATCCCGGCCAGACGGCGGCGTGCATCACCTTTGACAACGACCTTGCCCACCGCATGTACGCGGGCGCGGACCTGTTCCTGATGCCGTCGCAGTTTGAGCCCTGCGGCCTCTCCCAGATGATCTCGATGCGCTATGGCACCCTGCCCGTGGTGCGCGAGACGGGCGGCCTGGCCGACTCCGTCCACGCCTACAACAAGTTCACGGGCGAGGGCGACGGCTTCAGCTTCGCCAACTTCAACGCCGACGAGATGGCGAGCTGCCTGCTCGAGGCCTGCGAGGTCTTCTGGACCCAGAAGGACGTGTGGCAGCAGCTGCAGCGCCAGGCCATGTCCATCGACTGGGGCTGGGGCAACGCGGCCAACGACTACCTCGACCTCTACCACATGCTTCATCCCGAGGTCACCCGTTACGTCAAGCGGCGCAACATCTAGTTCGTGATGGGAACGCTCCCCCTGGCGACAGGGGGAGCGTTCGCTTTTTAACGGAAGAGAGCCAATGAGGGCCTACCATAACACCCGCGACCAGGCTTGTCGCATCCCCTTCGGCGCCGTCGAGCGTGGCGGCGCCGTTTCCTTGGCCATTGAAGTCCGTGACGAGGTGCCCGCCTCCTGCGACCTGCGCGTCTGGGTCGACGGCGAGGGGGAGACCCTGTACCCCATGGAGGGCACGCCCCTCGACGGGGGCATGCGGTTCTCCGTGGAGCTGGAGCCGGAGAAGCCCGCCATCCTGTGGTACTCCTTCGCCCTGCGCATGGCAGACGGTCGCACGCTCTGGTACTGCCCCGCCCCGGGACGCGTGGGAGGGGAGGGGGTCCTGCGCGACTGGCTCGAGTCGTCCTTCCAGATGACCGTCTACGAGCCCCGCGAGGTCGAGCCGGATTGGATTGACGGTGGCATCGTCTACCAGATCTTCCCCGACCGCTTCGCCCGCGGCGCCGACTGGCGCGAGCGCGTGGACGAGGCCCTTCGCCTCCATCCCAATGGCCCTGGCAGGGCGCTCGTCGAGGACTGGGACACGCCTCCGCGCTATCGCCGCAACGAGGACGCGACCATCCGCGAGTGGGACTTCTACGGGGGCACGCTCTCGGGCGTTCGCGAGAAGCTCGGCTACCTGAGCGAGCTTGGCGTCACCGCCCTCTACCTCAACCCCATCTTCGAGGCGGCCAGCTGGCATCGCTATGACACGGGCGACTACCTGCAGGTCGACCCGATGCTGGGTGACGAGGACGAGTTCCGCGCGCTCTGCGACGAGGCGAGGGCCCTGGGCATCTCGGTGATCCTCGACGGCGTGTTCAACCACGCCGGACGCGACTCGCGCTACTTCAACGCCTTTGGCAACTACGACGACGTCGGTGCGGCGCAGAGCAAGGACTCGCCGTACCGGACCTGGTTCAAGATCGGCCCGGATGGAGAGTACCTCAGCTGGTGGGGCGTCAAGGACCTGCCCGACTTCGAGGAGAACGACCAGGGCTATCGCGACTTCGTCTTTGGCGAGGACGGCCCGGTGCGCCACTGGCTGCGTGCCGGCGCCAGCGGCTGGCGCCTCGACGTGGTGGACGAGCTGCCCGACGACTTCGTCGTCGAGCTCACCGCGGCGGCACGCGAGGAGCGTCCGGACGCGCTTGTCCTGGGCGAGGTATGGGAGGACGCCTCCCACAAGGTGAGCTACGACAAGCTGCGCCGCTACTTCCTGGGCGACGAGCTCGACTGCGTCATGAACTACCACCTGCGCGACGCACTCCTGGGCTATGTGCTGGGCTTCGCCTCGGCGCGCGACCTCAACGAGCGCATCGAGTCCATCCGTGAGAACTATCCCCCACAGGCCTTTGCCCGCGCGCTCAACATGCTGGGCAGCCACGACACCGAGCGCGTCTTCACCATACTGGGCGGGGCTCCCGCCAAGGACTCGCTCTCGGACGACGAGCGCGCTGCCTATCGCCTCCCCGACAACCAGCGCGGCCTTGCCAAGGGACGCCTCTGGCTCTCCGCCCTGCTGCAGATGACGCTGCCCGGCATCCCCTGCATCTACTACGGTGACGAGGCGGGCGTCGAGGGCTACGCAGACCCCTACAACCGCTCCACCTATCCCTGGGGTCACGAGGATCGCGACTGCCAGACCATCTATCGCAACGCCGCCATGCTGCGCCGCACGCTCCCCATGTTCCGCGATGGCGACATCAAGCTGCTCGACCTGGGCGATGACGTCTTTGGCTTCTCGCGCACGAGCGCGACCACGGGGGAGAGCGCCGTGGTGCTGGTCAACCGCAGCCTCCAGCACGTGCATGAGGTCACGGTTCCCATGATGGGGGAGCGCGTGGACGACGTGGTGAACGGCTACGAGGTGCCGGTCGAGGACGGCAGGGCGCGCGTGATGCTGCGCCAGCTGGGTTCGACCGTTCTGTACTTCCACGGCTCCGGGCTGGGGCTCGAGCCCGAGCGCGGCTCGAACGTCATCTGCCACATCACGTCGGTCCCCAACGACGGGCTTCCGGGGACGCTCGGTGCGCCGGCCCGTGCGTTTTGCGACTGGCTGGCGGACTGCGGCCAGAAGTACTGGCAGATCCTGCCCGTCAACCCGACGGACCGCTTTGGCAGCCCCTACGCGGGACTCTCGGCCTTTGCCGGCAACACGGCCCTGCTCGAGGGCGGCGAGAGGGACATCCCCACGAGTGTGGGCAAGCTGGGGCCGCGCGAGCGCGAGGCCTTCGACGCCTTCTGCGCGCACGAGGCCGACTGGCTCGACCCCTATGTCGCCTTCATGGCCATCAAGGACCTGGTGGGGGAGGGCATCTGCTGGCAGGAGTGGCCCAAGCGCTATCGCAGCTGGTCGCCCAAGCTCCTCGACGACCCCAAGCTCGCAAGGGGCATCGAGCATCATCGCCTGGCGCAGTTTGCGTTCCAGCTCCAGCTCGACGACCTGCTCGGCTATGCGCACAGGCTGGGCATCCACATCGTGGGCGACATGCCCATGTACGTCTCGGCGGACTCGTCCGACGTCTGGGCACATCCCGAGATCTTCCAGCTCGACGACGAGGGCCGGCCGGCAGTGCTCGCCGGCGCCCCGCCCGACGCCTTTGCCGAGGAGGGCCAGCTGTGGGGCAACCCCGTGTATCGCTGGGACGTCCTCGCCGCATCGGGCTACGACTGGTGGATGCGCCGCTTCGAGCGGGCGCTTGCCCTCTACGACTACGTGCGTCTCGACCACTTCCTGGGCTTCTCGGCGTTCTATGCCATCGAGCGCGGGGCAAACGCCAAGGAGGGCACGTGGAGGCCCGGTCCGGGTCGCGCCCTCTTCGAGGCCGCATACGAGCGCTTTGGCGACCTGCCCTTCATTGCGGAGGACCTGGGCGTGCTCACTCCCGCGGCGCGGTCGCTGGTGACGAGCTGTGGGTTCTATGGCATGGACGTGATGCAGTTCGCGCAGGGCGACGTACGTGCCGGATGGCGCTGCGTGCCGGGCAAGCTGGCCTATGTTGCCACGCATGACACCCAGACGCTGGTTGGCTGGTGCGAGAAGGCCTACGGGCAGGCGCGCGAGGATGCCAGGCGCACGGCTCGCGACCTCCTGCGCGTCGCCGCCGAGACCACGGCTCCCATCTGCGTGTACCAGCTGCAGGACGTCTGCCTGCTGGGCGACGAGGCACGTATGAACGTTCCGGGCACCTCAGAGGGCAACTGGACCTGGTGCGCGGACGCGGCGGACCTCGAGCGTGCCCGCGACTACCTGCGTCAGATCACGGAGGAGAGCGACCGGGCATAGGTTTACGCGACTCTAGGCACACGCGACTCCAATTGTTGCCCAAGGGACCAAAACGCGGGGTGATTTGCCCCCAGTTTTGGTCCCTTGGGCAACATGTTGTTCCGGGCACGTGACGCCACCGGCTGCGCGGGGGAGCATCCACCCACTTGCACTACAATGGGACCATGTTCATCGATCGTGTGGCACAGAGACTCCTAGCCGCACCCGAGCTTGCCAAGCTTCTTGACGAGCTTGGTGCAGGCCGTGACGCGACGCTCGCCGTGGCGCAGAGCGCCCGTCCGTTGTGCGTCGCCGCACTGTGGACGCACGACCCGCGCCCCTGCGTCGTCATCGTGAGCGGCGAGGAGGCGGCCGACCGCACCGCCCATGCGCTGGCGGCCTGGCTGGGGCCGGGCGTGGTCTGTCGCTATCCCGAGCGTCGCGACCTGCCCTGGGCGGAGGTCGCCGCGGACGACGCGGTCATCGGTGCGCGTTGCCGTGCCATCGAGCGCCTGGCGACGGGCGAGGCCTGCGTCGTCGTGGCGAGCGCCCGCTCCCTCATGCGCCGCGTCCCACCGCCGGGCAGCGGCTACTACGCCTCGAGCACCTTCGCCATTGCCGACGAGGTCCCCTTCGAGGACATGGGCGCCCTGCTCGTGGGCATGGGCTACAACGACGACCCCGACGTCTCTGGCCCCGGCGCCTTCCACATCCATGGCGACATGGTCGACGTCTTCCCGGCGCAAGCCTCCTCGCCGGTGCGCCTCGAGTTCTTTGGCGACGAGATCGACCGCATCCGCCGCATGGTCCCCTCCACCGGGCAGACCATCGGCGAGCTCGAGGAGGTCTCCATCATCCCCGCGCGCGAGCTCGCCCTCACGGACGAGACCATCCACCGCGCACGCAGGGCCCTGTGGAACGACGCCCAGGAGAGCACGGCCATAGCCGCGGACCTCGAGCTTATCGAGGCACGCTCCGCGAGTCCCGTCATCGACCGCTACCTGCCGCAGCTCTACGGCTCCACGTCGTCCCCGCTGGCACACGCCTCGTCCAGGACGCTCGTGGTGCTCGCCGAGCCGCGTGCCCTCATCGACGACTGCACTCGCAGCTATGACGAGGTCACGGCCGCGGCAGCCGCCGCCCGTGCCTCGCTTGACGGGCTCTATGCGTCTCCGCGCGACATGGACTTTGGCTCGACGCAGCAGCTCTCGCTCTCCTCGATCATGCGCGCCGGCGGGCACGCCACCGCCGAGCTCGAGGTGCGTCAGCCCGCCATCGCCGGTGCCGACACCAAGCTGCTGGGTCGTGTGCGCCAGCTCATCAACGACCGCTGCGTCGTCGCCTTCGCCGTGCCCGACCGCGGGGCCCGCGAGTCGCTCGAGCTGCGCTTCACCGACGAGGGCATCCCCTTCGTGGAGGCGCTTGCGGGCAGCCCGGACAACGGCGTCGACGACTTCGGGCATCCGCTCCGGCCGCTCGAGGAGGGCGTCGTCACCTTCTTCGACGCGCCCGTGCCTGCCGGCACGGTCGTTCCCGAGGCGCGACTGGGCGTGCTCTCCATCTCCGACCTCACGCAGCGCATGGCACGACATCGCGTGCGTCGCCGCATCGACCCCACCGCGGTGACCTTCCCGTTCAAGCCGGGTGACTACGTGGTCCACGCCACGCACGGCATCGCGCTCTTCTCGCAGATCGTCCGCCAGGAGGTGGCGGGCCGCGAGCGCGACTACTTCCTGCTTGAGTACGCCGGCGGCGACAAGCTCTACGTGCCGCTCGAGCAGGTCGACCGCCTCACGCGCTACGTGGGGCCCGACGGCAGCGCCCCGCGCCTCACGCGCCTCAACACGGCCGACTGGGCGCGTGCCACGACCAAGGCCCGCAAGAGCGCGAAGAAGCTGGCCTTCGACCTGGTGGACCTCTACACCAGGCGCTCGAGCGTGGTGGGCCACGCCTTTGCCCCCGACACGCCCGCCCAGGCCGAGATGGAGTCGAGCTTCCCCTACGAGCTCACCCCCGACCAGCTGGGCTGCGTGGCCGACATCAAGGCCGACATGGAGTCGGCCCGTCCCATGGACCGCCTGCTCTGCGGCGACGTGGGCTTTGGCAAGACCGAGGTCGCCCTGCGCGCCGCCTTCAAGTGCGTGGCCGACGGGCGCCAGGTCATGGTGCTCTGCCCCACGACGATCCTCGCGGAGCAGCACTACCAGACCTTCTTCGAGCGCTTCTCGCCCTTCGACGTGAGCGTCAAGGTCCTGTCGCGCTTCGTCACAGCCGCCCGCCAGCGCAAGTCGCTCGAGGGCTTCGCCGCCGGCGACGTGGACGTGCTCATCGGCACCCACCGGCTCCTCTCGGCCGACGTCAACCCCCACGACCTGGGCCTCGTCATCATCGACGAGGAGCAGCGCTTTGGCGTGCAGCACAAGGAGCAGCTCAAGAACATGCGCGAGCAGGTCGACGTGCTCACGCTC
>CAMPCT010000067.1 GCA_946647055.1 uncultured Atopobium sp.
GAGAGCTGAGGAGCCAGATAGACGACCTCGAGAGGACCAAGGCCGAGCTCGAGGGCAAAATCCCGTCGCATTTCGAGGACACGATCGAAGGGCTGAATCGACAGATCAAGAGCACACGCGATGAGCGCAAGACGCTTCAAAACCGGATGGACGAACGTAGGCAGCTGCTGAAAAGGTACCAATCTGTTGCGGCAAGACCGATTCTTGAGGAGATTGCCAAGCTTTCGGTGGGAGACGAGTTCGAGTTCGCTCGGTATCCGCAAACGTCGAAAGGGGAAGACTCGACTCCGATCAAGTGGAAGGTGCTGGAAGAGGGGGACGGGAGAGTGCTGCTCCTGAGCACGAAGGTGCTTGACAGGCAGGTCTTTAACGACAACAGGGGCGGGGGGAACGACTATCGAACGAGCGACCTGAAGAGATGGCTCGAATCTTCGTTCAAGAGCTGCGCCTTTGACGGTGTGGAATCGACCTTGCTGTCAGGAGCTCCGTTCATCATGGGCGTTGATGACCTCAGGCGCCATCTGTCGACGGACTCGAGCAGGGTCTGCTACGCGACGGACTACGCCTGCGCCAAGGGTGAGAAGAGCACGGCCTTCTACTGGCTCTCGACGGGAATGGCTAACGAGAGCGAGCTCGCATACTACGTCAACCCGCACGGGCATGTGATGGGCGGGGGAGAATTGGCAAGGTTCGAGGGCATAAGCTATCGCAGGATGGGGGAGTATGTGGATGGCCTCTGCGGCGTTCGTCCCGCAATCTGGGTGAAGACGTCTCTCTAGGGGAAGGAAGCGTCCCGGCTGATTAACAGCAGAAAGGTTGTCTGCCCGTGCATGCGCACGGGCAGACGCCAATTATTGTCCGAAGCTCGTCATAGTATTTACGTCGGATGGATCCTTCGTTTCAAGATGCAGATGAGGAGCAAGGTGATGAGTGAAATGATGAATGGCGATTCGGCATATACCAAGCGCGAGTGGGTCAACGACATGGGGTTCGAGTTCTCGAACCTGATGGCGGGGGAGTTTGATGGGAAAGACCTGCCCGTTCGTTTCAAGGAGATGCTCGACGAGTTCGAGGGCATCGTCACCGAGCACCTGCAGGAGGACCTTGACGGGGATGCCCTCGCCAATCTGGTGCCGGACGCGCTTGTGAGCGCCTGGACAGAGTATCGCGGAGAGCCGTACTACAAGGGCTAAGGGCGCCATGGCAGACCGATGGACTCAGACAGTGCGGATCGACCTTGAGTCCCTCAGGAGCCATCTCCTCGACATGTTTGGGACTGCTCGGTGGGCAGGTTGCGCGTCGTATGCTGCTGTCGACGAGCACCTTGCCGAGAAGTGCGAGGAGGGTATGGCACTAGTCCGTGAGCTGCAAGCGCAGGTGAAGCGCGTGAAGTTTGGGAACCGTATTCGGAGGAGCGTGAAACTGCCTGTGAGGTAGCGTTTCAGAGTCTAGGGAAGTACGAACGACGGGCTGCAACAAGGAGGAGAATGCTATGAACGACATCATATTCGTCAATGATGATTTCAGTTGCTATACAGTCAGATTCGAGGGAGAGGATGACTTCAATCGAGAGTGTTTTTCCTGGCTCTCTGAAGAGCTTTGCATGGATGCCGCCTTTCACCCAATCGTAAAGGTCGAAAAGGATGGCAAGCATACCCACGTCGAGGACCTCTGGGATTGGCTTGAGCCGTATGTGACCAAGCGTCCGAACATATCGTTCGTTATCGAGGGATACATCAGCAACCATAGCTATTACGAGGACTTTAGGTTCGAGGTTGCTGAGGGGGTTCTTGCCGCATACAGAAGCGGCTGGTATGACAGCATTGGAAAAGCCAACTACGAAGACTTCGAAGAGTTCTGCGACGACTACCAGGATGACGACGGGAACCCCATCTGCTCCAAGGAGGAGTTTGACGCTATCGACGACGAGATCTGCATATTTGAGGTGGAAGATGGCGGGTTCCTAGTGGTCGGAGAGCCCCCGCTGGATGGCCCCGCCACGAGTCGAGAAATGCTGATGCAGATTGGCCTATGACACTGCTATAATCTGTTGTACGTACAACAGATTGGAGAAGCATGGACGCCATGGTCACCGCGCGCATGTCTGCGGGAAAGAAGGAGGTCGGTGCGGCGGTCCTCAAGGAGCTTGGGGTCTCTGCTTCTGAGGCCGTAAACCAGCTCTACGACCACCTCATCGCTGAGCGTCGCCTTCCTTGGGACGAGGCGGTCGCCAGCCGTGGAAATCGCGGTTCGGTGTTCGCCCAGGCCATCGCGCAGGTCGATGCGATCCCCCGCATCCCCGCTGAGCCCGGGTTCGAGGACATGACTACGCACCAGGCGCGTCTCACGCGGTTGGGCTTGGACGGCAACGATGATTAGGGCGTTCGTCGATTCCAACGTCCTGCTCGACTTCCTGCAGGAACGCGCAGGCTTCTTCGAGCCTGCGCGCAAGCTTCTCATCTTTAAGTGCTTTGGCGACTATGAGCTCTGGACTAGCGCCTCCCAGGCAACCGACCTGTTCTACATCCTCTCCGGGGGAGGGAAGGAGCGCCTGCTTTCCAAGGCGAAGGAATCTCTGATCGCGTTGCGCAAGCACATGCGCATCTTTGGTCCCGGTGAGCGGGAGGTCGATCGAGCGCTCCAGTCTAACTTCGACGACTTCGGGGACGCTCTCGTCTACCAGAGTGCCGTGAGCATCGACGCCGACGTCATAGTCACGCGCGATGCGGACGGCTTCCGTCTCTCCGCGCTGCCTGTGGTCACGCCCGAGGGCTTCTTCGACTGGATGGCGAACGCTGCCGGAGTCGTCTTTGACGAGATGGCCTACTGAGGGCTCGCGAGCGTGTGACCTCTCGTCAGGCCGCCCTTCCTTGCCGTACAATCGCCCCATGAGACTCGTGCGCAAGATAGACGTGATCCAGGATCCCGACCTCGTCAAGAAGATGGTCTGGGCCAGCTGGGCCATGCTCATCGTCTGTCTGGCGCTCGCCATCGCCTGGTTCCTGCGCGGCGGACGACACCTCGGCATCCTTCGCGGCATCGTCTCAATCACCATCACGGCCTTCGTCTACCCCACGCACGAGTACATCCACGGCGCGTTCTTCCGCCTGCTGGGCCCGCCCGGCACCACGGTGACCTACGGCTTTGGCATGGGCTTCCTCTTCACCAGCGCCAACGACGCCATCCTCACGCGCAACCGCTACCTCGTGGTCACGCTTGCCCCGACCGTCATCATCACCATCGCCTCGCTGGTCCTGGGCCGCGTCACGGGTCATGCCCTCATTGGCATCATCGTATGCCTGCTGCACCTCTTTGGCTGCGTGGGCGACATCGTCATGGCCGGCGAGATCGTGGCGACCTCGGGCGTCACCCACGTCCGCGACACCGGCACCGGCGCCGAGCTCCTGGCGGCAGAGTAAGTTGCGCTCCTCTCAACAGTGTGCACTACTCGACCTAAGCCCCAACGTTTGCGCAGTTGACGCAAAAGCTTAGGTCGAATTGTGTACACTACCCAGATTGGGATATCCACGCGAGAGCCCCATTGCACTCGGCAAGTCGTACAATCCAGCCTAGCCACGAGCCAGGAGGGGAGGGCCGCCATGGCCGACAAGCGCATACCGCTGCTGCTGCACGCCTGCTGCGGGCCCTGCTCGCTCGAGCCGCTGCGGATCCTGCGCGAGGAGGGCTTCGAGCCCACCATCTGCTGGGTCAACCCCAACATCCAGCCCGACGCCGAGCACGACCTGCGCCTGGCGACGCTTCTGGCCTGGGCGCGCGACGTCGCCCACGTCGACGTCATCGTGGGCCCCTGCGAGCGCGACAAGTGGGAGCGAAGCGTCGCCCCCTCCGGCCTCGACCGCCCCGAGCGCTGCCGCTCCTGCTACGCCCTGCGACTCTCGCAGGCCTGCCGCATCGCGCGTGACCGCGGCTTCACGCACGTCTCGACCACGCTGGCCGTCTCGCCCCACCAGCTCTATGACGTCTGCATGGAGATGCTCGTGCGCATGGCCGAGTCGTACGACCTCATCCCTGTGGTGCGCGACTACCGCGAGCTCTATGAGGGCGCCTACGAACACGCCCGCGAGCTGGGCATGTACACCCAGAGCTACTGTGGCTGCCGCTTCTCGGCACTTGAGGCCGCCGTGACACGCCACGCCGCCCGCGATGAGCGCAAGGCCGCCCGCGCGGCCTCGCGTCATGTGGGATAATCTCGCGTCGCACATCACGAACAAGACAGGAGGCGCGACCCGTGCGCACCGACGACTTTGACTACGACCTTCCCGACGAGCTGATCGCCCAGGCTCCCGCCGAGCCCCGCGACTCGTGCCGCCTGCTGGTCCTGCACCGCGAGGACGGCTCCATCGAGCACCGCATCTTCACCGACATCGTCGACTACCTGTGCCCCGGCGACCTGCTCGTGGCCAACAAGACGCGCGTCATGCCGGCGCGCCTGGTGGGTCGCAAGGAGGGCACGGGTGGCATGGCCGAGATGCTCCTGCTGCGTCGCCGCGAGGACGTGGACCCGCTCGGCGGCGTCTGGGAGTGCCTGGTGAGCCCCGGCAAGCGCCTCAAGCAGGGTGCGCGCGTGGAGTTTCGCCCCGGCGGCGCCCATGCCCCGCAGACGGCCGAGGTCGTGCTGGTGGGAGAGGTCGTCGACTACGTGGAGGACAGCCGTGGCGGCCGCTTGGTGCGCTTCGAGCCGCGCGGTGGCCGCACCCTGGACGAGGCGGTCCACGCCGCCGGGCACGTGCCCCTGCCGCCCTACATCACCCAGTACAAGGGCGACCCCGAGAAGTACCAGACGGTCTATGCCATGCGCGAGGAGCACTCGGCTGCGGCGCCCACGGCGGGCCTGCACTTCACGCCCGAGCTCATTGACCAGCTTGCCGACCAGGGCGTGCGCATGGTGACGGTCGAGCTTGAGGTAGGCATAGACACCTTCCGCCTCATCGAGGAGGACGATCCCACCCAGCACGTCATCCACACCGAGCGCTACCACGTGCCGCAGGACGTGGTCGATGCGGTGCACGCCACCAAGGCCGCGGGCGGGCGTGTGGTGGCCGTGGGCACCACCTCCGTGCGCTCGCTCGAGAGCGCCTGGGACGCCGAGGCAGGTGACATCGTGGCCCGAGAGGACGCCACCACCAACCTCTTCCTCATGCCGGGCAGCGAGTTCCACGTGGTCGACGCCATGGTCACGAACTTCCACGTGCCGCGCTCGACCCTCATGATGCTGGTCTCGGCCTTCGCCACGCGCGAGCAGATCATGGACGCCTACGCCGCGGCCATCCGCGAGCGCTACCGCATGCTCTCCTTTGGCGACGCCATGCTGATTCTGTAGACTGGGAGGCCCCTCTCGGTCTATTAATGCACGATGGACGCAAGGCTATGCAGCCAAGCGCCTCCACGGGTGAATTGCTGCAGACCAACATTGTCGAAGTGCCAAAAAATCGAGGTTTTAGGAAGAAAGAGGGTGTCAAATCCCCACCCGGGCGATACGACACCCTCGTTTGCGCAGGTTGGAGGTACCGTTTTTCGAGTGCATCGCCAAAGCACACCACAAATCTTCCTAAAAGCTCGATTTTTTGGCATTTTCTCAACAACGCGCTGCAAGCGAACCAAAAAGGTGCCCCGCACCTGACTGGGCACGGGGCATCGCACGTTTGCAAGCTGAAGATCTAGCCGGCGACCGTCGTGGAGCCGATGTCCTCGCCCTCGCCCTCGGTGGACTCGTCGGAGGCGTCGTCGGCGGTCTCATCGGTCTTGCCAGCCTCCTCCGACTTGTCGCCCTCGGCCTCGCCTTCGGTCTCACCCTCGGCAACCTTGCCTTCGTCCTCGGTCTGGGCAGGCTGGGCAGCGGCGGGGGCGGGCTGCGTGGTGTCGTCGGTCTTGGGCTTCCTCGAGCAACCCGACCCAAAGACGAGCCAGAGCACGAACAGGACCACCAGCAATGCCGCGCCGACGATTGCCATGAAGATGGTGCGCGAGCGCTTGGTCGACTCGCGCAGGTCGCGCTCGGCGCCCGCCAGGGAGCGGACTCTCTCGCCCTGCGCGTCGAGGTCGGCGAGGGCCGCCGTGATGTCGCTGCGCAGGCGCTGGGTCTTGTCGGGCGTGGAGTGAATGTCGTTGGCCTCGTCGAGCAGGGCCTGGGCCGCGTCCATGCGGTCCTGGGCAGCCAGCTGCTCCTTGGTGACGTCGCGCACGCCCATCTCGCGCTCGACGACGGCGTTGTCAAGCTTGGCCTCGTCGGTCTGGGCGTCCTGGTAGAGACGCTCGTACTCAGCCCTGCGCTCCTCGGCCTCCTTGCGGGCGGCCTCGTTGTTGCGCTCGGCGATGTCGAGCGACTGCTGCTGGGTGAGCAGGTGCGCCTGCGCGCTGTCGACGGCGCGCTGGGCCTCGTCCCGTGTGGCCTGGACCTCGCTCCTTGCCGTGGAGAGGTGGATCTGCTCGTTGGCGATGGACTGCTTGACCTGCTCGATGGTGGTAGTGTCGGGCTGGGCCGCCGAGGAGAGCGAGGCGAGCTGCTCGTTGAGGCGGGCAAGGCGGGCGTTGGCGTTGTCGACGTCACGGCTGGCGCGCGAGACCTGCGAGTCGCGCAGCGAGTTGGCCTTGGCCAGGGCGGACTCGGCGTCCTTCACCGCGCGCTGGACCTCCTTGAGGGCGCGCGAGGTGTCCTCGGCGCGGCTCTTGGTGGACTCCATGAGGTTCTTGTAGGGGCGCAGCCGTGCCTCGTTGTCGACCTTGAGCTTGGCGAGCTGGTCCGAGAGGCGGGCATGCTGGGCGTTGAGGGCGTCGATGCGCTCCTGCGCGTCGTCGAACTCGGCGCGTGCGCGCGCGAGGGCCTCGCCCTGCTCGGCCATGATGGCGTCGTAGTTGCGCTCGATGTCGGTGCGGTGGTCGAGCTCGGCCTGCATCTCCTCGATGGAGACCTTGAGCGCCTCGAGCCTCGAGCGGGCTGCGTTGTGCTCGCGCTTCGCCCTGCTCACGTCGCGCATGGCCGAGATGCCCTCGACGAACGTGCGGGCGGTGTCGGCGGCACCGGCCGAGAGGGCGCCTGCCGTCTTGCCAAAGCCACTCTCTGCCGCCGGAGCGGGCTGCTCGTCAACCCCGTCCGCCGCAGGCACGTCCTGGGCGCCGAGTGCCTCGTCGGCGAACGGCTCGTCAAAGTCATCAAACGTGGGGAGGTTGTGGTCCATGTCATTGGAGTTGGCCATGGTGTGTCCCTTCTTGCCGGCGAACCGACCACATGTGCGTCATTCCAATATTCTCTAACATTAACGCCTACCGAGTAGAGCACAACATCGCAAACGGCTTTTGCTAGGATAATGACATTGTTAGTCGGCGCTCTGTGAGGTTGCGCCACTTTGGATGGAGGTAACTCAAATGGTTTCTGCAAAGACCACGATCGTTAACGCCACCGGACTCCACGCTCGTCCCGCGTCTACCTTCGTCATGGAAGCAAAGAAGTATCAGTGCAACATCACCATCAAGGACGTCGCCAAGGACGTCGCCCCCTCCAACGCCAAGTCGATCATGATGATCCTGGCCGCCGGTCTGGGCTGCGGCACCGAGGTCGAGATCACCTGCGACGGCGCCGACGAGCAGCAGGCGCTCGACGCCATCGTCGCCCTCATCGACTCCGGCTTCGGCGAGTAGCATCCGTGTTCTGATATCGTGGGGAGGCCCGGCGCCGGCGCGCTGGGCCTCTTCTCATGAGGTAGGCTTGCCGGAGTTTTTTCGTCTTGCGGGGAGGAAGGCATCATGAACGAGGGCCGTTGGTTCACCTATGACGTGGTCGCGGAGGACCCCGTGACCCACGCGCGTGCGGGCGTCCTGCACACGCCCCATGGCGACATCGAGACCCCCGTCTTCATGCCCGTGGGCACCAAGGGCACCATCAAGGGGCTCCTGCCCGGCCAGCTCGAGGCCCTGGGGGCCCAGATCGTCCTCGCCAACACCTATCACCTCTCGATGCGCCCCGGTGCCGACGCGGTCTCCGACCTGGGCGGCCTCCACGACTTCATGCAGTGGCACCATCCCATCCTCACCGACTCGGGCGGCTTCCAGGTCTTCTCGCTGGGGGAGCACTTCAAGCTCTCGAACGACGGCGTGCGCTTCCATGCCGTCGACTACGGCGGCGAGATCGTGGAGTGGACGCCCGAGCGCAACATGGAGATCGCCCAGAAGCTCGGTGCCGACATCTGCATGCAGCTCGACCAGTGCCCCGGCTACCCGAGCCCCCGCTCCTTCGTGGAGCGCGCAGTCGAGCTCTCGAGCATGTGGGGCGAGCGCTGCTGGAAGGCCCACACCCGTCCCGACCAGGCCCTCTTTGGCATCGTCCAGGGCGGCATGCACATGGATCTGCGCCTGCGGTCCCTTGCGCAGCTCGAGTCGTGCGCGGACTTCCCGGGCTATGGCATCGGCGGGTACTCGGTGGGGGAGGACCACGAGACCATGTTCGAGACGCTGGCGCCGCTCGTCTCCGAGCACATGCCCAAGGGCAAGCCACGCTACCTCATGGGGGTGGGCAATCCCACCACGCTCGTGCGCGGCGTAGCCTGCGGCATCGACATGTTCGACTGCGTGCTGCCCACGCGCGCCGCGCGCATGGGCTCGGCCTTCTCGCACGAGGGTAGGCTCAACTTCAGGCACGCGCGCTTCAAGGCCGACGACGGCCCGCTCGATCCCGTCTGCACCTGTCCCACCTGCACCGGTGGATTCACCCGCGCGTACCTCCACCACCTGGTGCGGCAGAAGGAGATGGTGGGGTCGATCCTGCTCTCGCAGCACAACGTCTTCTTCCTGGTGAACCTGATGCGCCAGGCCCGCGAGGCCATCATCGCGGGCACCTACGGCGACTTCCTTGCCAGCTGGATGGATTCCTCGGCCGCGGTCGACTGGTAGACGGGCGGATACGGCGCGCTTTTCCGGAGCCGTACCCGGTACAGGTCGCATTTACGGAGCCGTACCCGGCCCGGGAGGCTCCGGAGACCCCCTCATCCCCGGTACAGGTCGCAAAAACGGAGCCGTACCCGGTACAGGTCGCATTTACGGAGCCGTACCCGGCCCGGGAGGCCCCGGAGACCCCCTCATCCCCGGTACAGCTCGCAAAAACGGAGCCATACCCGGTACAGCTCGCAAATCCGGAGCCGTACCCGGTATGGCTCGCAAAAACGGAGCCGTACCCGGCCCGGGCGGCCTCACAGGCCCCCATCGCG
>CAMPCT010000068.1 GCA_946647055.1 uncultured Atopobium sp.
ACACGATCTGTCCGGGTCGCGGTCCGATCATCGGGTAGGCGGCTGCGGGCCGTTTAGGGCCATGCGGGCCGGGTACGGCTCGGGAAAAGCGACCTGTACCGGGTACGGCTCCGGAAAGGCGCGCCGTACCGGGGCATGGCGACCCCGAAGGCCCCCTCCGGCCGGGTACGGCTCCGGTTTTGCGACTTGTACCGGGTACGGCTCCGAAAAAGCGCGCCGTACCGGGGAGAGGAGCCCCCACGGGACCCCCCGGCCGGGTACGGCTCGGGAAAAGCGACCTGTACCGGGTACGGCTCCGAAAAAGCGCGCCGTACCCGGACAATTGCTACCCCAGGTACTGCTCGAAGAAGGCCTGGAGCTTGTCGAAGGGAATCACGTCGAGGTTGTCGTAGAGGTCGGTGTGGACGGCTCCGGGAATGACCTCGAACACCTTGTTGTCGCCCTTGAGCTGGGCGAACGCATCCTTGCCAAAGTAGAAGGAGTGCGCCGCCTCGCCGTGCAGGACCATGACGGCGCGGTCGATCTCGCCAATGTAGCGCAGGAAACGCGCGTTGGCCCACGAGATGTTGCTGGTCACGGCCCAACCGTCGTTGGAGTTGAGCGAGCGCTCATGGTAGCCGCGCGGCGTCTTGTAGTACGCGTAGTAGTCCTTGACGAACCACGGCGCGTCCTCGGGAAGCGGGTCCACCACGCCGCCACCGCGGGCGTAGGTGCCGCTCTGGTAGTCGACCGTGCGCTGGGCCGAGAAGGCCACGCGGGCCGCCTGGCGCGCCTCGGGGTTGTCGTCGGCATCGAAGTAGCCGTTGCCGGCGATGCGGCTCATGTCGTACATGGTCGAGGCCACGGTGGCCTTGATGCGGGTGTCGGCCGCAGCTGCGTTGAGTGCGATGCCGCCCCAGCCGCAGATGCCGATGATGCCCACGCGCTCGGCGTCAACGTCCTCGCGGCAGACGAGGTAGTCGACCGCGGCCTGGAAGTCCTCGGTGTTGATGTCGGGGGAGGCCATGTAGCGGGGCTCGCCACCCGACTCGCCGCAGTAGGAGGGGTCGAACGCGATGGTGAGGAACCCACGCTCGGCCATCTTCTGGGCGTACAGGCCCGAGCACTGCTCCTTGACCGCACCAAAGGGGCCGCACACCGCGATGGCCGGGTACGGGGCCTCGCCGGCGAGCGGCTTGTAGAGGTCGGCGGCGAGCGTGATGCCAAAGCGGGTGTGGAAGGTGACCTTGGCGTGGTCGACCAGGTCGCTCTTGGGGAAGGTCTTGTCCCATTCCTGGGTGAGCTGGAGCGTTGCGTCCTGCATGGCACGTCCTTTCTTTGAGTAGATACAATTACTGATATCAACTCTAGCAAGTTGAAGTACACTTTAAGTCAAGCACCATCACAGGCGTACACGGGAGGCACACATGCTCTACACGGTTGGCGAGATGGCACGCGAGACGGGCATCCCCGCCTCGACGCTGCGTTACTACGACAAGGAGGGGCTGCTGCCCTTCGTGGAGCGCTCGGCCGGGGGCCTGCGCATGTTCACCGATGCCGACCGCGAGGCCCTTACCGTGATCGAGTGCCTCAAGCGCTCGGGCCTCTCCATCCGCGAGATTCGCGAGTTCATGGAGATGTGCGCGCGCGGGGACGAGTCGCTAGGGGAGCGCAAGGCCCTCTTCGAGGCCCGTCGTGACGCCGTGGCCGCCGAGATGGATCGGCTTGCCCGCACGCTCGAGGTGCTCGAGTACAAGTGCTGGTACTACACGACTGCCGAGGCTGCCGGCACCGAGGCCGCGGTGCGCGATCTGCCTTCCGACCAGGTGCCCGAGCGGGTGAGGACGGGCCATGAGCTGTTGGGATACGAGGAGACGTGCCGATGAGCGGGTACGTCGCGACCAGGCGTCGCATCGACCTGGGCGACCACGTCCTGTCCCTGCTCGTGCTGACGCCGCGTGACGCGCATGGCCCCGTGCCCGGGGTCCTGTGGGCCCATGGCGGGGGCTACTGCACCGGCATGGCGTCCATGGCGCATGTCTCGCGGCCAGCCGACCTCGCGCGAACAGGACGTGCGGTGGTGGTCTGCCCAGACTACCGACTGGCACCGGCCCACCCCTACCCGGCGGGCCTCCTCGACTGCTATGCGGCGCTCCTCTGGCTCCAGGAACATGCGGAGGAGCTTGGGGTGGCCTCTGACCAGCTCTTCGTTGGCGGCGAGAGCGCTGGCGGCGGGCTGGCGGTCGCCCTGTGCCTGCTCGCGCGCGATTTGGGTGAGGTGGCAATCGCCTATCAGATGCCGCTCTATCCCATGCTCGACTGCCGCGACACGGCCACCTCACGCGACAACCACGGACACATCTGGAACACGAGGCGCAACCACAGCGCCTGGCGCCTCTACCTAGGTGGCCTTCGCGATGCCGCGCACGTGCCGCCCTACGCGTCCCCTGCGCGAGCGGAGGACCTCACGGGACTTCCAGCTGCCTACACCTTCGTGTGCGAGGGCGAGCCCTTCCTGGCCGAGACGCTCGACTACGTCCAACGCCTTCAAGATGCGGGGATCGACGCCATCTGTGACGTCTACCACGGGGACGTGCACGCATTCGACATGATGCTGCCCTGGCGCGACGAGAGCCAACTTGCCGTGCGTCGTTTTCTCGAGTGCTTTGACCGAGCGACGGTGTGCTGTCATGCCGAACAGCCCCGGCGCGCCCATCCGTCTTAATGGAGCCGCGCGTCGATTCTTACCTGCTCGTAATATAACGTGCTGCACAAATGCCGTACTCTTTGTGTAATTGTCGGCTTCTGTAGAAGGGAGCTTCAATGGAGAAACGCTATATGGGCTTTGATGACCTGCTCGTGCGCGGTGCAGAGGAGTATGGCGACAAGGTCGCGCTCATCTATGGTGACGACAAGTCCACGGCGTCGTGGAAGGAGCTTGACGCCCAGGTTCGCGCCCGCGCCGCCGAGCTCTCCGCCTCGGGCAAGACCTCGATTGCGATTCTCGCCAACGGCTCCTATCCCTGCTTCGTCGAGATTCTCGCCGCCAACATCGCGGGCCTGCAGGTAGCCATACTCGACGAGTCCACGCCCGATGCGTTCATGCCCATCCTGCTTGCCGGGAGCGAGGCAGACGCCCTGTGGTGCTCGCGTCCCGAGCGCGCAGAGGCCCTCTCCGCCTACCTTGGCGCCGGCGTCACGGATGGCGCCCGCCGCATCCTCTTCCTCACGTCCGGCACCACGAGCCGCTCCAAGTTCGTCGCCCTCACCGACGAGAGCCTCATGGCCGCCCCCTGGACGGGCGCCCCGCTCTTCCCGCTCGAGCAGGATGACCGTCTGCTGAGCATCCTTCCCATGGCACACGTCTTCGGCTTCGTCTGCGGCATCCTGTGGCCGCTGCATTGCGGTGCCGAGGTCGCGCTTGGCCGCGGCCCGCGCCACTACATCGACGACTGCCGTCATTTCGATCCCACGGCCATCTCGGTCGTGCCCAACCTGCTTGCCTTCCTCATGGCCCACAACCTCTTCAACGACCGGCTCAAGGCCGTGCTCATCGGCGCGGGCGACTGCGGCCCCGAGCTGCTTGCGGCGCTGCAGGCCAAGGTCCCGCGCGTGGCCTTTGGCTATGGCCTCACCGAGACCAGCTCCGGCGTTGCGCTTGGCTGCGGTGCCGACCCGCGCGCCATGGAGGTCTGCCCTGCGTTCAAGGTGACCATTGCCGACGACGGCGAGGTCCTCATCGCGTCGGATACCAACATGATGCAGGGCTACTATCGCCGGCCCGAGGACACGGCCGTTGCGCTCGAGGGCGGCGTCCTGCACACGGGTGACTTGGGCTACCTGGACGAGGACGGCTGCCTGCACATCACGGGCCGCAAGAAGGAGATGCTCGTGCTGGGCAGCGGTACCAAGGTCTACCTGCCCGAATACGAGGCGGAGATCCATGCTGCCCTGGGCACGCCCGAGGCCGCCGTCGCGCTCGTGGACGACAAGCTCACGTTGGTGCTGGGCAAGACCGAGCTCACGGCTGCCAAGGCAATGGAGCTCATTGCCGACATCCAGGCAAAGACGCCGCGCGCGCAGCAGATCGTGCGCGTCATCGAGCTGGGGCACGAGCTGCCCCGCACGGCTGTCGGCAAGCTCAAGCGCTGGGAGATGCAAGGGGAGGTCGAGCGCTGATGGACGAGATGGAAGAGAAGGTCGAGCAGGTCGAGGAAACCGTCGAGGAGGTCACCGAGGAGGCGGCGGTTCCTGCCGAACCCGAGGAGATTCCCTCTGGCATCGAGCGCATGGAGGAGGCCATCGAGGCCGCAGTCGAGGCTGTTGAGTCTGGCTCCGTCGTCGTCGAGCCCGAGCAGACCGGCGTCAAGGCCGAGGTCATGCACCGACTGGAGGAGGTCGTCGAGAAGACCGCGC
Organism: uncultured Atopobium sp.; assembly: GCA_946647055.1. The sequence goes on from CAMPCT010000068.1 coordinate 4,396, forward strand.
CAGTGCGCGAGGAGTTCATGGAGCGCACCGCCCCCGCACGCGAGGCCTTCATGGAGCGCACCGCCCCGGTGCGCGAGAAGCTTCAGGATGCCTACGAGAAGTCCGCGCCCGCGCGCGAGGAACTCACCGAGAAGCTGCAGGAGGCCTACGACAAGTCCGCCCCGGCCCGCGAGGAGCTCAAGGAGCGACTCGAGGACGCCTACGAGCGTACGGCGCCCATTCGCGAGGAGCTCAAGGAGCGCTTCGACGAGGCCGTCGAGAAGTCCGCGCCCGCCCGCGAGGCCCTCATGGAGAAGATCCAGGAGGCGCGCGAGAAGGCGGAGCCCCTGCGTGCCAAGGTGAGCGATGCCGTGCACGAGGCCATCGAGAACAACATCCCCGAGCTCTTTGGCAAGCGCTTCGACGACAATGCAGTCCTCTCAGAGGAAGGCGACGTCGACTCCCTGGGCTTCATCATGGTGCTCACCGAGCTCGAGGATCGCCTGGGCGTCACCATCCCCGACGAGGAGTGGGACGGCCTGCGGACCTTCGGTGACCTTGTGAACGCCTTCGTGGCGAAGATCAAGGGCAAGCAGGGATAACGACGCGTTCGGAACGTCGTTCCAGCACAGTCGCAGTTACGCACACCCCGTATCGAAAACGGCAGTATCCAGTTTTCGATACGGGGTGTGCGTATCAATTGGCCGCAAATCGAGCCGAATGGCATCGGTTTGCCAGGTGTAGCGCTCCACTTTTGCGTTGAAGCTAAAAAATGGGCTGCAACAGGGTATCGTGCCCTCTGCTTTGGGTATGATTAGTATGAAAAGTATAACTAGAGAGGAGCAGAGCATGAAGATGCCGGAGGGCAAGGGCGCATGGACGGCGACCGTGGGCACCAAGGGCCAGATCGTCATACCCAAGGAGGCACGCGACATGTTTGGCATCGAGCCTGGCGATGTGCTCGTCATCCTCGGCGACGTCGAGCGCGGCCTCGCCATCCCACCAAAGTCACAGCTAGGCGTATGGGTGAGTGAGGCGTTTGGCGGCGATGAGTCATGATGGTCTTCTGGTTTTGCATTCCCGCCTACGGGCACACCAACCCCACCATCGAGGTGGTGCGCGAGCTGGTTCGCCGCGGGCATGAGGTGCGCTACTACTCCTTCGAGGAGTTCCGCGGGAAGATCGAAGGGACAGGGGCTACGTTCGTGGGCTGCGATGCCTTTCTGCCCTCCCTTGACGGGGCCTCGGAGCGTCGCCTGCGCACGGTGTCGACCACCGAGATGAGCATCCGCTCGTTCCAGACGACGGCGCTCATGGACGACATGCTCACAAGGGATGTGGAGAGGTATCGGCCCAACCTCGTGGTCACCGACTCTGCCTGCTTCTGGGGAAAGCTTGCCGCCCAGAAGCACGGCCTGCCGCATGTCTGCTCCACGACCACCTTCGCGTTCAACCAGCACTCGTCGAAGTACATGCAGAACAGCCTTGCCGAGATCGCGGACATGGTCCTGGGGCTTCCGCGCATGAACCGTGAGCTGCGCAAGCTGCGTCCCTTGGGCTACCAGGTGAAGAGCGCCCTCGACCTCGTGCGCAACAAGGACGACGAGGACACGATCGTCTATACCTCACGCCTGTTCCAGCCTTGCGCGGAGACCTTCGACGAGCGGCACTTTTGCTTTGTGGGACCATCCGTGCGTGAGGTCGTGCCAGCCGAGAAGGGCGACCGCCCGCTCGTGTACGTCTCGCTTGGGACGGTCATCAACGACCACCCCGACTTCTATGACAGCTGCATCAAGGCCGTGACGGGGGAGGACGTCGACCTGCTCATCTCGTGCGGCAAGGCGTTTGACCCGACCCAGCTGGGCGAGCTGCCGGCAAACGTGCGGGTCGAGCGGTACGTGGACCAGATGGAGGTGCTGTCCCGCGCAAGCCTGTTCGTCACGCACTGTGGAATGAACAGCACGTCAGAGGCCTTGTACATGGGAGTGCCGCTGCTGCTCTTCCCGCTCACCGGCGAGCAGCGGGCAGTGGCGCGTCGTGTGGCTGAGCTTGGTGCCGGCAGGCCCCTGGGCGACACCTCGCCAGCGGGCATCAGGGCGGCGGTCAAGGGTGCGCTCGGTGACGAGGGCCTTGCCGCTGCGGCGATGCGCATGCGAGACGACCTGCGCTCCTGTGGTGGCGCTGCGGCCGCGGCCGACTTTATCGAGGGGGTTGCGGCGAGAGTCTAGCGACGTCGGCGCTACAATGCCTCTCGGACCCACACGAGAGGACCTGACATGACTGACGCCGCCGACATCTCCACCATCACCTATCGCGAGGAAACCACGAATGACCTCGAGGCCATCGCCACGCTCTACACCCACCACTGGTGCAACTACGTGCCCGACCCAGCCGACAAGATGCTCGCGGCCAAGAACTGCGTGCTCGCGCAGCTGGTCCGCTCGCCGCTCACCATCGTGGCCGAGCAGGACGGGGCCCTCGTGGGTGTGTGCATGGGGTGCGTCATCCGTGACGGCGTCGTGCCCGAGGACCCGCGCTGGCGTCCCATCTTCGACGAGGTCTATGCCCAGGCGACCGAGCGTGCCAAGACGGCCGACGAGCGCCTGGAGGGCCAGCTCTTCGGCGACCTGCGTGAGCTCGTCAAGGCCGACGAGTTCATCGCGTCTGGCAGCCCCTACGCGCAAGCCCAGCTCAACCTCTTCATGGTTGAGCCGTGGCTCATCGGAGCCGGTGTGGGCGGCGAACTCTTCCACCGCATGAAGGAGCTCATGCGCCAGGCCGGTGCCAGCAAGTTCTTCCTCATGACCGACACCGCGTCCAACTGGGCCTACTACGAGCACCGCGACATGGTGCGCATCTGGGAGCGTTACGACGTGCCCGGTGACCCTACCTCCTGGGGCGCCCTCATGTACGGCGGCACGCTCTGATTGTCCAAAAAGGGAGTATCCCTTAGTGGACAAACGTGGGCATGCGGCCCTCGCGGGTGGCTGCGGCGATCTCCATGAGGGTCTTCGCGACCGAGTCCTGGTCGGCGGGGCCAATGTGCCAGCGCGCCGCGGCCTCGGCGCGTGGCGAGGCGTTGGCGACGGCAACCGAGTTGGGTACGAGCGCGAGCATCTCGGCGTCGTTGTCGGAGTCGCCAATGACACAGACCTCGTCGAGCGAGAGTCCCAGGTAGTCGACGAGCCACTTGATGCCCTCGGCCTTGCTCCAGCCGGGTACCACCAAGTCGAACCAGTTCAGCAGCGGCGAGACGAAGCGGATCTCGGGTACGGCTGCGGCGAACGAGGCCATGACCGCGTCGCAGTGGGCTTGGTCGCCAAAGCATGCGATGCCCGCCTTCGCGACATCGTCGGCGGGCAGCTCGTCCACCTCGCGAACGCCCACGGGGAACCAGCTTGGGGGATACTCACCCGTCCGGTCGCGTGCCGGACCCATCACGAGCGTGGGTTCCCCGTCGACGGGGATGCTCAGGATGGTGCCCGGCGTGTTGTCGATGAGGGCCTTGAGCCGCTCGAGGCCCGCGCGGTCGTAGGGCATGGCCTTGACGAGCCTTCCGTCCACACGAATCTTCTGGCCGTTGGAGAGCAGCGCCAGGTCGAGGCGCGAGGTGTCGCCGTAGAAGAAGGAGGCGACGTCGTCGAGGTCGCGGCCGCTGGCCGGCCCAAAGCGCACGCCCGCGGCGTCGAGCTCGTCGAGCGCTTGGAGGGCAAGGTCGGACACCTGCTCCCACCCGTTGGGGAGCATCGTCCCGTCCATGTCGCTGAGCACGAGCTTGATCATGCGTTACCTCCTCATTGTCCAAAAAGGGAGTATCCCCTAATGGAGAATTGTCCAAAAAGGGAGTATCCCCTAGTGGACAATGTCGAGCGTGGTCTCGGTGCTGTCGTCTTCGGTCACGACGAGCGTTGCCGTGCCTCCTGCCGGGACGCGTACCACGGCCTGGGCACGTCCGTAGTAGGTGGTGTGGCTGCCATCCCAGAAACGTTCCGTCGTACGCGGGCGGGCACTGCCAAAGGCCAGCAGATCGCCGCCCTCCACGCGGGCGGCAAGGTGGCGGTCGTCGTTCATCTCGACGCGGCCGTTCTTGTCGGTAACGAGCACGTCGACAAAGGCGATGCGCGGCTCGCCCGGTGCGCCCGGTGCGACGGTCGGCAGCATCGTTGGCTCCTCGACCAAGTGCACCGTCGCCGCGCCAGCAGAGACGAGTCTGGACTCGGCCAACAGCTCACCGTGCGGGGAGAGCGCGCGGGCGACGAGCTCGCCGGGCTCCCAGCGCAGCTTCCAGGTCGCCACGCCCTTGCGTGGCCGCTTGCGCGAGACGGAGCGCCCGTTGAGCACAAGCTCCACGACAGGCGCGCGCGAGAAGACCTCGACCACGCAGCGGTTGCCCTTGCAGCCGCGCCAGCTCCACGAGGGCAGGGAGTTGGTCCAGCGCCAGGCCGAGCGTGCCTCGGTGACACCGGGATGGTTCGCAGGCCTCACCGAGATGCGCGGGTCGCGGGGAAGCCAGTCGGGTGCGCCTTCGTCGGCCTCGACCGCCAGGCCCCAGGCGACCTGCTCGCCAAAGAGCTCGCCGTTGGGCTCGCCCAGGATGTCGAAGGCGCCCTGCTCGGCCAGCAGCCAGGGGAAGGGCTTCTCGAACCCCTTGCCGTCGTCCGTGTATGCCCAGGCGCCACAGCCAGCCTCGCCCAGGTAGTCCCAGGACGACCACACGAAGTCGCCGATGACGTTGGGCAGGCGCGTGACCTGCCTCCAGTTGTCCCAGATGTCCGCATGGAAGGTCTCGGATCCCACGATGAGGCG
>CAMPCT010000069.1 GCA_946647055.1 uncultured Atopobium sp.
GAGGGTCACCCAAGGATGCTGGTCAGCGGACCCTGCGACACCAATGTCACGCGGTGCATGGCGCGGCTGATGGCCGTGTAGAGGCGGCGACGACCCAGTGGCGTGTCTGGATAGGCATCTTCTTGCGCATCGGCCACCACCACATGGTCAAACTCGAGGCCCTTGGCAAGCGCGAGGTCGAGCAGGACCACGCCCTCCTTGGGCAGCGAGTCCGTGCGGTGCAGGTGGGTCACGACGTCGCCCAGCTGGCGCGAGAGCCAGTGTGCGCGCTCGCGCGTCTCCACCACGAGCGCGCAGAGCCCGGGCTCGTCAGCCGCTCGTGTCGCCACGTCGCGCAACGTCGCGAGGTACGCGTCCGTCCCGTCGCAGGCGAGCATCTCGGGCTCGACGCCGGCGCGTCGCACCGAGCTGCGGCGCACGTCCGCGAGCGCCGCCGTCCCCTCGGGCACCAGACGCAGGAACAGGTCCGTGATCTCGGGCGAGGAGCGGTAGCTCGTGAGCAGGCGGCACTCGCTCACCTGGCCGTGGCTGCGACCAAAGATCTCGCGCATCTGGTCGAAGGTCGCCGTCCCCTCGAAGATGGCCTGGTTCTCGTCGCCCAGCATGAGGAAGTGCGCGTTCACGAAGTGCCGCGCCAGGACCATGAGCTGGGCGGGCGTGTAGTCCTGGACCTCGTCGACCATGACGTAGCGCGCGTCCTTGTCACCCGCGCCGGTGACGAGTGCCTTGAGGTAGATCCACTCCACGGCGTTGAGGGCCGATGCGCCAAGCACCCGCATGCCGATGCGGTCGATGCGCAGCCAGTCGGCAGACTCGATCTGCTCGTGGACGTGGTCGAAGCGGTCGCGCACGTAGATGCGGGCGTCCGCGATGACCTCGTCCTCGTCGGACGCGCTGATGGGAGCCCCAAAGATGCGCAGCTGCTCCTCGACGTCGAGGGCGAACATCTCCTCCTGGACCTCGTCGTCCTTTGCCAGACGCTCGAGCTTGCGCTCGAGCTTCTCGTGGAGCTCCTCCTTGGCGAGGGCGATGCGCCGCGGACCCATGGGAACGCGCGGGAACTTGTCGACGGCGCTCTTGACCTGCGACGCCTTGATGAGCACGACGTCGCCGTCCTGGATGTTGCGGAAGTCGGCCTGCTCGAGCTCGAGGCCTGCCGTGAGCCGCTCGAGCTCCTCGAGGCGCTCCGGGGGCGTGGTGGCGCCGGGGTCGCGGTCGGCAAGTCCCAGACCCGTCACGAACTCGCGCCAGGTCAGCGTGTGCGGGTTGGACTCGCCCAGGCTGGGCAGCACCGTGTCGATGTAGCGGCCGAAGACGTCGTTGGGCGTGAAGAGGTAGACCTGGTCGGGGCGCAGGCGCTCGCGCTCGTAGTAGAAGAGGAAGGCGATGCGCTGCAACAGGACGCTCGTCTTGCCGGAGCCCGCGATGCCGTTGACCAGCAGCACGGGAACGTCCTCGTGGCGCACGACCTCGTTCTGCTCGCGCTGGATGGTCGCGGTGATGGCGCGGAGCTTCTCGGAGTGCTCGGAGGTGAGCGCCTTGAGCAGCAGCGGGTCCTCGATGGCGACGGTCGTGTCGAACCAGGCGCGCAGCACGTCGCGGCGGATGTCGAACTGGCGACGGCCCAAGAGCTCGACCTCGCGCGTGCGGCCGTCCACCTGGTACGACGTGCGTCCGGTCTCCTGGTTGTAGTAGGTCTCGGCCACAGGGGAGCGCCAGTCCACCACGATAGGGCTGCGGTGCTCGTCGGTGACGCCGGCGGCGCCGATGTAGATGTCGCGGGGCGGACGGCCTGGGCGCATCTGGAGGGTGACCTTGGCGAAGTAGGGCTGGTTGAGCAGCAGGATGGTGCGGCGCAGCTTGTCGAGGGTGAAGTCGTGCTGCTGGTTGTAGGCGTCGATGACCGCGTTGAGCGTCTCGATGGCGGCGAGGGTCTCCATGGCCTCGTCGGCGCCGCCAAAGTCGGGGCGGATCTCCTCGCTCATGTCGATGAGGTCCTGGCGGGCCATCCGCTGGTTGACCTCGAGGTCCTCGACGATCGCGTCGTGGACGGCCTGGAGCTTGGCATAGACCTCGCTCAGGTGCGCCTGCTCCTGCTCGAAGACCTCGTCATGCGACTCTGCCATGCGGTCCCTCCTCCCAAAAACGTGACGTTTTATCGTAGCACGAGAGACGGGTGCGAGGGGTAGCCATTTGTCCACTAAGGGAGTATCCCCTAATGGAGAATTGTCCACTAAGGGAGTATCCCCTAATGGACAATGCTACTGGACCTCGAGGGTGCCGATGAGGGCAAGGTGGTCGGTGCCGGTGATCTGGACCGTCTTGAGGTCGCCCACGAACACGCCGGAGTTGGCCGAGTAGACGATGTGGTCGATCTCGATGAGCGGGGGCACGCTGCCCACGAAGGGCAGGCGCAGACCTGCGGTGACGCTCTCGGACGGCCAGGTCATGTGGAAGCCCTCGCCGGCCTGCTCGGAGGCATCGACGAAGGTCGTGCCCAACAGCTCGCGGAAGCGGGCGTGGTTCCAGGTGGCGTTGAAGTCGCCCAGGATGACGTAGCAGTTGGCGTACCCCGCGAGCGAACCGATGGTGGTGAGGCCCTCGTTCCACAGGCCCTCGCCGCCCAGGTGCGGCGAGCTGGGATGGCAGGACACCAGGCGCAGCGAGCGCCCGCCGACCTCGATGGTGCCCGCCGAGATGGCCGAGAGCTCCATGGGCAGCAGGTTGGAGTTGACGTTGTCCATGGGCGTCATCGAGAAGAGGCAGTTGAGGCCGCCGTTGTCCCAGGGACCGGCCTCGGATTCCACGTGATAGGGGAGGACGTCGTAGATGCCCGCCGCGGCGAGCTGCTCGAGGAAGGACCAGCTCACCTCCTGCAGGGCAAGGACCTCGACGTTGTTCTGGCGCACGCAGGCCACGACCTCGTTTGCGTCGGCGTGGCCGTTCAGGGTGTTGAGGGTCATGACGCGCACGACGTTGTCGCCCACGAAGGCAGAGGCCTGGCCCACACCCTCGCCCGCCTCGGTGAGGGTCCCCGAAGGCACGAAGTAGCCGGCGTGCCACCACACGAGCAGCGCCACGAACATGCCGATGAAGAAGATGAGCACGTGACGGGCCCAGAGCAGGGCGAGGAGGAGGATGACGATGGCCGGCACGATGACCCAGGGGACGAACGAGACCGCCTCGGGGATGAGGGGACCCACGCTCATGTCGAGGGGCAGCATGCGCGCTGCGCACAGCACGGCGATGCAGAGGGCGAAGATCCAGAGGAAGAAGGACAGGCAGCCATGGCGAGGCGCGCGGACGCGCTTGACCTTGACCTTCTCGACCCGCTCGCGCACCACGACGCGCTCGCGCACGGGGGCGGCGTAGGGCTCGGGGGATGCGGCGACAGGGCGACGGCGGACCTGCGTGCGGTCGGCGTCGAAGCGGCGGGTGTCGTTGTAGCTGCGTCTGCTCATGGGCACTATTCTAGCGGGAACCGCCGGGCGTGGGTGAAGGGCTTGTGTGGCGGCGCGTCCCGTCGATGCGGCCGTGGGTACAATAGGGGCGTTCGTCCCCCGCCGCAGGGAGGTCGCGTGAGGCAGGCGCTCTACATGCTCGTTCAGGTGACCTGGGGTCTGCCCCAGGCGCTTGTCGGTGCCCTCATCTTCCTGGTGACGCCAACCAACGAGAGCCGCTTCCGCTTCCACGGGGCCATCGTCACCACGTGGGGGCGCAGGGAGGGCCTCTCGATGGGGCCGTTCATCTTCCTCCCCAGGCGCGCCTCGCGACGCCTGCTGGTCCACGAGTATGGCCACACCATCCAGTCGCTCATCCTGGGACCCGCGTACCTGCCCATCATGGTGCTCCCAAGCCTCATCTGGGCGGGGCTGCCCCTGCTCAAGCGCCGCCGCGAGCTGCGGGGGACCTCGTACTATTCGTTCTACACCGAGCGGACCGCCGACGCCCTTGGCGAGCGCGTCACCGGCGAGCGCTCCATGGGCACCGACTGCGGCGTGTAGGGTCACCCCTTGCCCCGCCGTGAGCCCCGCCAAGCTCCCTGTTGTGCCATACTTAGGTAACTGGTTGCACAACGGTCGAAAGGGTCTCACGCATGGCACGGACGGGTAAGGAGCAGTACGTCGTCGGCTCGCTGCCGCTCTTGGCCAACAGTCTGGCCGCACTGGGCGACCGGCTGCCCTCGGGCGTCACCTATCGGCAGTGGTTCCTGCTCATGATGCTCACGCGCATGGACTCCGAGGAGAAGAGCGTCGCGCGCGTGGCGGAGTTTGCCGGGACCAGCCGGCAGAACGTCAAGAAGATGCTTGCCTCGCTCGAGGAGCGCGGATACGTCGCCCTCGTCCCGTCCAAGACCGACAAGCGCGCCCTGGCCGTCTCGCTCACGCGCAAGGGCCGCGACTACGTGCGCCGGCATGAGGGGACCGTCGTGGAGGAGACGTCACGGCTGCTCGCGCCGCTCTCGGACGCCGAGCTCGACGCCGTCGTCGCCAGCCTGCAGCTCCTCATGTCCTGCGTGGAGGAGTACGAGTCATAGCGCAGGTCATGTGCGCCTCGACGTGCCGCGTTTTTCGCACAACTGGCCCGCTCGTGTGAAAGTCGTTAAAACGACCGCATCTACCTGCGTGTTTGCAGAACCTTCGCACAGCTGGCCCACATGTGCGCAAAAAGTGGCAGCGGCCTAGGCCATCTTTGCGTTCCATCGGCTGCGCGCTCGCGCTATCATTGACATTTACGCTACGAGACAGCACCACCCAAGGAGGCACCATCGTGCAGCGCACCAAGATCAAGACCCTCTACACGTCCGCCGAGGCCCTTGGCGGCACCACCGTCACCGTCTGCGGCTGGGTCCGCTCCATCCGTGACATGAAGAACTTTGGCTTCGTCACCATGAACGACGGCAGCTGCTTCAAGGACCTGCAGGTCGTCATGGCGCGCGACAAGCTCGCCAACTACGACGAGATCGCCGCCTGCGGCGTCGCCACCGCCCTCATCGTCACCGGCGAGCTCAAGCTCACGCCCGACGCGCCGCAGCCCTTCGAGGTCCAGGCCCAGAGCATCGTGGTCGAGGGTGCCTCCGCCGAGGACTACCCGCTGCAGAAGAAGCGCACCTCCGTCGAGTTCCTGCGTACCATCCAGCACCTGCGTCCGCGCTCCAACCTCTTCCGCGCCGTCTTCCGCGTGCGCTCCGTCGCCGCGGCTGCCATCCACGAGTACTTCCAGGGCCAGGGCTTCGTCTACGTCAACACGCCCATCATCACCGCCTCGGACGCCGAAGGCGCCGGCGAGATGTTCCGCGTCACCACGATCGACCCCGCCAACCCGCCGCTCACCAAGGACGGCGCCGTCGACTGGAGCCAGGACTTCTTTGGCAGCTCCACCAACCTCACCGTGTCCGGCCAGCTCCAGGCCGAGAGCTTTGCCATGGCCTTTGGTGACGTCTACACCTTTGGCCCCACGTTCCGCGCCGAGAACTCCAACACGCGCAGGCACGCCGCCGAGTTCTGGATGGTCGAGCCCGAGATGGCCTTCTGCGACCTCGAGGACTGCATGAACGTCGCCGAGGACATGCTGCGCACCGTCATCCGCCTCGTCATGGAGCGCTGCCCCGACGAGCTGGCCATGCTCAACCGCTTCGTCGACAAGGGCCTGCTCGAGCGCCTCGAGCACGTTGCCAGCTCCGACTTCGCGCGCGTCTCCTACACCGAGGCCATCCAGATCCTGACCGAGGCCCAGGCTGCCGGCACCAAGTTCGAGTACCCGGTCGAGTGGGGCATCGACCTGCAGACCGAGCACGAGCGCTTCCTCACCGAGCAGCACTTTGGCCGACCCACGTTCGTGACCGACTACCCCGCGCAGATCAAGGCCTTCTACATGCGCCTCAACGAGGATGGCAAGACGGTCGCGGCAACGGACTGCCTGGTCCCGGGCATCGGCGAGATCGTAGGCGGCTCCCAGCGCGAGGAGCGCCTCGACGTGCTCGAGCGCCGCATCGCCGAGCTGGGCATGGACCCCGCGCAGTACAAGTTCTACCTTGACCTGCGCCGCTACGGCAGCTGCCGCCATGCGGGCTTTGGCCTGGGCTTCGAGCGCCTGGTGATGTACCTCACCGGCATCGACAACATCCGCGACGTCATCCCGCACCCGCGCACCGTGGGCAACGCGGACTTCTAAGGGGAGCCGTTCCCTCCACGCCGCCAAGGGGGAGGACCAGATGGGTTTCGAGATGCCGGAGGACCTGAGCTGGGCTCGCGCGAAGCCCAAGCTCACGACCGACGAGCTCATCGCCTACATGCGCAGCAAGCACGTGCGCTTCGACCTGTGCGACGAGGCCGAGGCCAAGCGCTACCTCACCGAGGAGACGTTCTACGCGCAGCTCTCGCCCCTGTCGCACCTCTTCGACCGCATGCCCGACGGCTCCTTCGTCGACCTCGACTTCGCCTACCTGGCCGACCTCGTCGAGATCGACCGCGAGCTGCGGCGCGTTGCCCTGGACGCGTCGCTCGACGTCGAGGCGCGCATCAAGGTGGAGCTCATGGCCCTGCTCACGGAGCGTGACGACGAGGACGGGTTCTCGGTGGTCGACGACTACTGGCTGTCGCTCTCTCCCGGCGCCCGGCGCGCGCTCAAGAACGACCTCGACACGCACGCGAGCCGCAACACCATCGAGGGCTCGCCGTGGCTCGCCAAGGAGTACCTCGACGGCCTGCTCGAGCGCTACGAGCTGGACATGCCGCTGTGGAAGCTGCTGCAGCTCACGTTCTTTGCCACGACCATCCAGCTGTACGGGTTCTGCGCGGACCGCTGGGGGATGCCCCAGATGCGCCGTCGCGTGTCACGTCTCCAGGACGTGAAGGCCATCCGCAACTCGTGCGCCCACGGCAACAACCTGCTGGACGCGATAGGCTCTCGCGACATGCGCACGCCCTCGCAGACCGTGACCTCGGCCCTCGAGCAGGCGGGGCTGGGGCGGGACGACTGGGAGCCCTGGCTCTCGAACCGTCGCATGCGCGAGCTGACGTCGCTCTTCTGGGCGATGGGCGCGTGGGGCCTCATGACGGGCGTGGGCGGTGCGGCACGGGTTGCGAGCTGGGACTCGTTCTGGGAGCGCGTGCGGCTTCATGCCGACTACTACGAGGAGTGCGCGCTGGTGGGTGGGTCCCTCGCCTTCCTCGAGCGCGCGCAGCGGGCCCTCTCCCGGTGGCAACGGGAAAACGGACGGACAATCTGTCGCACGTCAGACGCTTTAATGGGGTAAAGTCTTAGGGGACCGTAACCAGCTCGAGAGGGGAGCGCGACATGAAGGTGGAGGACGTGCTGGCAATGCCCGAGGTGGACAGGCTGTTCTCGGCGCTCTGCCTGCTGGAGACCACCGACGAGGTCCGTGCCGCCCTGCTGGACCTGTGCTCTGTGGGTGAGATCTGCGACCTGGCGCAGCGCTTCGAGATGGCGCGGCTGCTCAATGGCGGCGCGTCCTACCTGGAGGTCTCGGAGAGGACCGGCGCCTCGTCGACCACGGTGAGCCGCGTGTCCAAGTGCCTCAACGGCGAGGTTGGCGGCTATCGCATGCTGCTCGAGCGCTATGACGCGGCAATCGCGGAATAGGGGGAAGCGATGGCTGGCTGCTCGGTCGTGCTCCTGATGATCCTCATCTCGCCCCTCCTCTTTGGGCTGGGCATCGTCCTTGGCGCACTGTTCGTCCTCAAGCTGGCATTCGACGCGGTGGTGGGCACCATCGCGCTGCCGCTGCTCGTGGTCTCGATCGCATGTGGCATCACGGCCACCGCCATCGTGGTGCGGATGCTGTGGCTGCACTTCCATGACCACCAGGAGCTGGACCTCCCCGGCATGCTCGTCCTGCCGGCGGTGCTGGCCGCCGTGGCGTTCGTTGCGTTCTGTGTGGCGCTCGTCGTGTCGGGCCTGGAGTTCTTCGCGCTCTTCCAGGCATCCATGGAGAGCAGCGAGGAGACGGCGGCAGTGATTGCCGCCCTGCTCTAGAGCTCGGAGGCTGCCTGGAACCAGACGACCACACCGCGGATGTCAAGGTCCGCGAGGTCGAGGATGCGGTCCTCGTCGCAGTCTGCGGAGAGCATCGCCTTGGTGGAGCCCGCGCTCAGCTGGCGCAGGATGGGTGCCGCGAGGTCGGGGATCTTAGCGAGGATGACCGACCCGGACGTGGGAACGGCGTCGGGGTCGATGATGGCGTGACAACCCCTGGGCAGCGTGCGCGCCATGGAGTCATCGGGGACGGTCCAGGCAAAGGCATGGGGGTGGTTGGCGAGGAGCGTCGCCGTGACCTCGACGTCCTCGACGGTGGGGGAGCTTGCCAGGGGAACGTAGGGATGCGCCTTCTCGTCTGGCCCGGAGGAGCGGTTTGCCTTGGCAGCGAGACCGCAGGACTCGGAGCGAAGGTCGTCGATGGAGAGCGAGAAGCGCTCGCGCAGCGCCTCGACGTGGCTGGTGCGCACGTTGCCGATGGCACCCATCTCCCACTTGTTGACCGTCTCACGCGAGACGCCGGTAAGGTCAGCGAGCTCCTGCTGGGTGAGTCCATGGAGTTCGCGAAGCGCACGAATGTTGTCGCCGATGACGCTCAATGGTAGACCTGCCTCTCTGCGGCCTAAATGCCCTGCGATGTTCCGGCGATATTACTTTCCCAGTTTACCAAAAGGACATCAGACGGATTATGCGCTCAGCTCATGCACAAGCTGTCACCATAACGTCTGTGATAAGTATTGTGACCTGCGAATATCTGTAATCGGAAGGCCTTTTTGGACTATTCTAAATTGGAAAAAGTGGGTCAATATGGAAAGACCCTGAAAACGCATTCAGATACAGAATGGGGCGGTTTTGCCGCGTGATGTTTGGTGCTGGCTTGGGGTGATGTTTTCCGCACGAACGCTTCCCTATAATCGAAGGATGAGGACACAGGACGCAAGGAGAGCGGATGCCCCATAGACTCGAAGCAGTTGGAGTTGCGATGCGCCCTCGTTGTCCGCGGAGAGGGGCGTGCCGTGTCAATTGACCTCCTCGCCTACAACCTGGCTGGTCTGCCTGCGGACTTTGCCTGCATGCTCGTCTTCGAGACCGTGGCGGAGATCGAGGACCGGCG
>CAMPCT010000070.1 GCA_946647055.1 uncultured Atopobium sp.
CGAGTCCGAGGGCACGCTGCAGATAGGCGGCGCGAACGTCACCATCGGCGGCAAGGCACCAGCCGACCTGCTCACCTCGCTCGACGTGTCGGTCACGCAGACGGCCACGGGCGCGGACATCACCGTCAACGGCGACACGGTTTCCATCGACAACGGCTCGGACGGCTCGCAGATCTGGACGGCCACCGCAGACCCGACCACGCCGAACTACACCTTCTCCCGCTCCGCGCTGACTGGTGGCACGGGAGCGCCGAGAGTCGGCGACATCGTCGTGCGCGGCTTCTACCGATACACCGTCAGCTCCGTGGCATCGTCCACCGTGCTCACTGGCAACAGGACGTCCATCCGCGGTGCCACGGGCGCAACGGGGGCAACGGGTGCCACTGGCGAGCAGGGCCCGCAGGGCGAGACGGGAGCCAAGGGCGACACGGGAGCGACAGGAGCAACAGGAAAGACTGGTGCGACTGGTGCGACTGGTGCAACAGGAGCCACTGGCGACACGGGCGCTACTGGCAAGACGGGTGCGACGGGAGCGACGGGTCCGCAGGGCGCGACGGGAGCCACGGGTGCGACTGGCCCCGCTGGTGCCGACGCCTACGCCTACGACCTCCGCGTGACCCCAGCCGCCGTCGTGCGGGCCGAGGACGGCACACTCACGCCCACGAGCATCGCGCTCTCTTCCACGAGGGCGCAGGGCACGGGCAACCCCGCGGCCTACGCTGGACGGTTCAAGGTGGACCGCTCCAACGACGGCTCCACGTGGACGAACGTGTACACCAGCTCGGGCAACGAGTCCTCCAAGACGGTCGCCGTCCCCACCACGTCTGGCGTGACGCTGCTGCGCTGCCAGCTCTACCTCGCGGGCGGCACCGCGACCCTGCTCGACCAGCAGACCGTCCCCATCGTGAGCGACGGCCCCACGGGCGCGACAGGTGCCACGGGAGCCACGGGCGCGACAGGCAAGACAGGGGCCACTGGCGCTACTGGCGAGACGGGCGCGACTGGCGCTACTGGTGCCACGGGCAAGACGGGCGCGGACGCGTACACCGTCGTCCTCACCAACGAGAGCCACACCTTCCCAGCGGGCGTGAGCGCCGCCACGGCCTCGTCCACCACCTGCAACGTCATAGCGTTCAAGGGCGCGACGCAGGTGGCCGCGACCATCGGCACCATCACGGGGCAGGTCACGGGACTCACGACGTCCATATCCAACAACGGCACGACGAGCGCGAGCTTCACCGTCACCGCCGCGACCACGCTCACCACCAAGAGCGGCACGCTGGTCGTGCCCGTGACGGTGGACGGCAAGAGCTTCTCCAAGCGCTTCACGTGGGCGCTCTCCCTCACGGGGGCGACTGGCGCTACTGGCAAGACGGGGGCCACAGGAGCCACGGGAGCCACAGGCGACACGGGTGCAACTGGCGCTACTGGTGCCACGGGAAAGACGGGTGCCACGGGAGCCACTGGCGCTACTGGGGCAACGGGTGCCACGGGAAAGACAGGTGCCACTGGCGCGACGGGTGCTACTGGGGCGACTGGCAAGACTGGCGCGACTGGGGCGACGGGTCCCAAGGGCGACACAGGACCGACGGGCGCGACTGGCCCAAAGGGGGAGACGGGCCCCGCTGGGGCGACTGGCGCGACGGGTCCCGAGGCGGTCGTCTCGATCAACCCCACGGCCATCGACTGGGCCAAGAAGACGGCGACGCTGCAGGCCACGCTCCGCGTCAACGGCACCGTCAGGACGAGCGGCGTTACCTACGACTGGACCAAGGGCACCGCAGCTACCTCGCTGGGCAGCGCCCGCACGCTGGCCGTGACCGACCTCAACGCGACCTATCACTGCACCTGCACATGGTAAGGAGCAACGCATGGCGAAGGTGTTCATTGCGGTGCCGACCACGCCCTTCGGCGGCATCCACCCCGAGTGCTTCAAGTCAATCTACGGCCTCGACCCCGCTGGCAACTGGCTGCTGTTCGACTACCAGAGCGGCTACCAGTGCTCGACCGCGCGGAACCGCATCGCGCAGCAGGCGATGGACGAGGGCTTCGACTACGTGCTCATGGTCGACTCGGACACGGTGCTGCCCTCGGACTGCGTGCGGCTCATGCTGGAAAGACCCGTGGACGTGGTGGCCGCGTGCTGCCCGCACAGGCCCTCGTCCAACGTCTACGACGGGCGCGTGAACGCGACCAAGCTGGGTGAGCGGGACTACACGGACTTCTACACGGCCACCGACCTCGCGGCGCTCAGGGACGCGGGCGTCACGCGCGAGCCCATCCACGGCTGCGGCTTCGGGGCCACGATGGTGCGCGTGGACGTCTTTCGGCGCATCGCGTGGCCGTGGTTCAGCTGGACGGACTACCCAGACGGCAACTGCTTGAGCGAGGACCTGAGCTTCTGCGAGCGGTGCCACGACGAGGGAATACAGGTGCATCTCGACCCGCGCATCGTCTGCGGGCACGTGATGCGGCGAGTGGAATGGGCGGTGTGAGATGGCACAGCAGACAGGCAGCATCAGCTTCGAGGCGACGAACGCCTTCTCTAGCTACGCGAGCGGCGAGTACGCGACTAAGGAGACGGCGACCAGACTGCAGACCGCCATCGAGCAGAACGCGGAGAACATCACGCTCCGCGCCACTAAAGCGGAACTCGACGCCCTCTCCATTGGCGGGAGGAACTACATTCTTAACAGCGCTTCCATCTCGGCCAGCGGCATCGGGTCTGCTAGCGGCTCTAGAAAAGAATACCAACTCGTAAACGTCGGGCAGTCATACATGGACGTCCCGAGCGGCACGCAGGTGACGCTCTCGTTCGACCTGTACATGACGGTGAACACCGCGAACCCATCGCTTATGGTGTACAACACCAACAACAAGGGGCCGAAGCAGTTTCATGGCGTAACGTTATGGTTCACCGCTGCTGCTGGAACAACCATAAGCAAGCGCGTCAGCGTCACGGAGTACATCAGCGATCGCGATAACCCGACGCTGTCTGACAATTATCTTGAGTTCTACTCGGGCTATGGGACGAGTAACTGGTTCTCAATCAAGAATTTGAAGCTAGAGTTAGGCAACCGCGCGACTGATTGGTCACCAGCGCCCGAGGACATGGCGACCGCTGCGGAACTCAAGGTCGCGAACGACGCCATCACGCTCAGGGCGACCAAGGAGGAACTCAACAGCCTCTCTATCGGCGGGAGGAACCGCCTCGTCAACACGGAGAACCCGACCGCGGACAACCCAGTAAAAGGGGCTGGCTGCGATGCCCCAACTGTATATGGTGGGACGGTCGCATATTCCAACGGCGTAGGGACCTATACCTCCGTGGGTGACGCCGCCGAACGGTACATCCGGTATATCCCGATATCAGGCGACACGTTGACAGCCATGGGGCTCCCCAAAAACGGCGACTACGTGTTCAGCGGATACGTGAAGACCTCGTTCGACGACGCCCAGAGCAGGCTGACCGTCCGTTCGCAGTATTACGTGAGCAGCTGGAAGCAGGTCAAGCTAAAGAACCTGCTGACTGGCGAGGAGCTCTCTGGCGGTAGCATCCCCGTCATAGTAGGATCATCGTCCGAATGGGCCCGCTTCGAGGTCATGGTCACCATACCCGACGGCGAGTCTCCCACTAACTTCTACCTTTCGCTGCAGGAGTACAACAAGGACGGCGGTGCTACCGTCACGGCTGGTGACACGTTCCAGTTCAAGAGTCTCAAGTTCGAGAAGGGCTCGAAGGCCACGGACTGGTCTCCTGCCCCAGAGGACATGGCCACTGCGGCTGAGCTGAAAGTAGCGAACGACCAAATCAACCTGCGCGTCGAGAAGTCGGGCGTGATATCGTCCATCAACCAGAGCGCGGAGTCCATCAAGATTACCGCCGACAAAGTCGCTATCGACGGCACTGCGGTGTTCAGCGCCATCAAGGGCCAAGCCGACGCCGCCTACGACGCCAAGGGTGCGGCAGCGACCGTGCAGGATAACCTCGACAACCTGCAGGTCGGCGGAAGGAACCTGCTGAGGGGCACAGGTGACTATGCGACGTGGGACCCCTCTGGGCCTGCAGTCGAGTACTCTCTCGTTCGCACTGACGAATACATCAAGTTCGTCCCGCCGACCAATGCGACGTGGTGGAGCATCGAACCCCATGACGCCTTCATCCCTGTTGACGAGTGGGACAAGTCGAGCTCGTATACGGTCTCGGTCGACGTTAAGTTCGATAACCTAAAGACGAGCCCCACTCATCCGTCAGTCGCAGTGGAGACCGTAACGGACAAGAGGGCTGGTTACGATTTGCGCGTCGACGAAAAGGTCCTCTATACCGTCCCGACTACGGACAACTGGACACATTTCGAGCAGACGTTCAGCGGTGACTACTCTACCTGGAATCACCCGGGGTCTGGAACGCCGGCTTACGTTAAGGCGATTATCTGGCTTTATGTAAACAGCAGCAATGTCGACGCGGTCTATATCCGTAACCTAAAGCTCGAGAAGGGCACCAAGCCCACGGACTGGTCACCCGCGCCGGAGGACGTCGAGGGCGCGATCGACTCCGTATACGAGAAAGTCCGCTCTCAGGGCATCCAGCTCGTCACCAACGGCAACGGCTTCATGGGAGACAACACCAACTGGCCCGCGCTTACGTTCGACGGCACTAAGTCCAATGGCTCGCCGGGTTCTTTCACCAAGTCCGTCGGCTATGCCGACGTGATGGCTGACGAGATGTTCCCCATCGACGTGTCGAAGGAGTACCTGCTTGAGTTCGACGCCATGAGCGACGGCGGCACGGGAATCCTCTATTCGTGTATGTGCTGCTACGACGTAGACGGGAACAGCATCCTCGCACAGAACGTCCTCTACTACCCGAACACGCTCACGACGCTCGCCAAGGACCTGAACCCCGGCGACACGACGGTGACGCTGACAAGCGCGACCAACTGGGTGAACACGTCGGCAGACCACCAGAGGTCGCTGGTGTTCTGGGACTACGAGAACTCCTACGGGTACACGTACCCACCCGAGACGTACACCCGAAACTACTACTCAGGCGTATACGCCGACGACGGCAAGGTCAACAAGTCCACTGGCGTCATTACGTTGAAGAGGCCGTGGACTGGCGTGAAGAAGGCCAAGGGCACCTACGTGTCCCAAGGACACAGCGGCGGAACCTATGTTTATGCGCACGCGAACGTGAAGGTGCCGTCCGAATGGACGCACTACAGCGCCGTCTTTTCAGGACTCGACCTCGACAAAGACGGCATCGACACCGCGGGCAAGTTCCGTCAGGGAACGGCCTTCGCGAAGGTCGGATTCCTGTGGAACTACAACTCCCACATCAGCTCGCAGGGGCAGATATGGGTCACCAACATATCCGTGAAGGAGGCCACGGCCTCAAGCTCCGAGTCCGTCAAGCGCACGCAGCGCATCTACTACCGCTCCGACAGCGCTACCAAGCCCGCCACGCCGTCCGCATGGGTCACCAAGGAGGACGACGGCACGGGCGCGTGGACCAAGATGCACGTGGCGATCACCAGCACGCACAAGTACATCTACACCTGCGAGCAGAGCGAGAAGGCAGACGGCACGCTGGGGCACACGACCGTGCTCAGGGACAACACCATCACGGTCATCGACGGCGGCAACGTCATCACGCACTCCATCGTGGCCGACAAGCTGGACGCCGACTCGGTCAAGGCGAACATCGTGCAGACGACCACGATACTCGCCGAGCAGATGAAGACGAACCTCCTGCACGCGATGGACGCGGTCGTGTCCGACCTCAAGGCCATCAACGCGACCATCGGCGGCTTCGCCATCGACGACACCTCCATCAGGAGCGGTGCCCTCAACTCGACCGCCAGCGGCGCGGTGGCGCTCGCGAAGTCCGCGTTCAGCCGCGCCATCAACGGCACGGCGCGGAGCCTCATGCTCGCCATCGGCTCCAAGTTCGGCGTAGGCTCTGACGGCACGCTCTACGCCAGCGGGGCCACGGTGGACGGCACCGTCACCGCGACCGCTGGCACCATCGGCGGGGCGTCCATCGTGGACGGCGTGCTCAAGGTCAAGGACGCCAACGTCGACGGGAAGATCTCGGCGAACCACCTCGACGTGTCGAGCATCAAGATAGGCGACCTGTCGGGCAGCATCGGCGGGAGGAACCTGCTCCTGCAGACGGGGAGCATGTTCCCGAGAAGCGGCACGTCGAGCGGCTACTTCATCGAGTTCACCGTAAGCAACGGCCTGCTCAAGAACTCCTACGAGCTGGATGAGGGAGTCGAGTACACCTTCTCGGCCGACGTGACCAGCAGCCGCGACGGATTCCAGATTACGGTCGGCGCTGGTTCTGGCGGATTCTCCAAGGACGTCGCCACTAAATATGGGCTTTCCAGCGGCCACGTGATCCTGACCTTTACTCCGACTGCAGCGCAACTTGCGTCGGGCAAGGTGTTCGCGTTCCGCGCCCCGAGGTACAGCACGCAGGGGACGTCGTTCACCTACAGCGTGGACAACGTGAAGCTGGAGAAGGGCAGCAAGGCGACCGACTGGACCCCAGCCCCCGAGGACCAGACCGCGTACGTCGACTCCATCTCCATAGGTGGACGCAATCTGCTAGTCGGGAGTTCCACTGGACACGGATGGAGCTACACCTCCTTTAACGCGCAGGCAGTCGAGTACACCAGGGGGACGACTGCGGTTGGCGAGAGCTACGTAACGGCACCGCCCATGACGTTCGAGCCTGGGCAGGAGTACACGCTCTCCTGCTACGTCAAGTCCAACGGGTACGTCAAGAACCTAGACCTGTACAAGGTCCATCAGACTGGCGGCGGCTCGCATCAGCAGAAGCAAGGCATCGCCCTGACGACCGAGTACCAAAGGGTCGTATGGACGTTCACGTGCAATGCCACCGAGGCCGAGACCGCCTACATCCGCTTCGACAACAACGGAAGCAAGGCCAGCGGTACGAACGCAATCCTCTACGTCAAGGAGCCTAAGCTTGAGAAAGGCGGCAAGGCGACCGACTGGACGCCAGCACCAGAGGACGTGGACGAGTCCATATCCGACGCCGCCAAGACCGCCACGACCTACCTCACCGAGGGAACTAGCAACGGCCTGATGGTGCACCGCTCGAGCGACGCGACCACGGGCGTGCGGATTACGGACAACGTGGACATTTTGCGCAACGGCGTCATGGTGACGAAGCTTGGCGACGACGGCATGACGCTGTACGACGGGACGGTAACCACTGTACATGCCATCATTGCGCAGTTTACGAAGGAAGCTGTTCTTTTGGGACTCACCGCTTCAAAACCAACTATATGGTTGGGTGGTAGAGACCACGCCCTAATACAAGAGGATGACGGCGCACTGTCTTTAGGTGCTAATAGCGTTTCCCTAAACGCCCTAAATAGCAGAGCATCATTAAGTACAACTTATATCACTATTGAATCAAGTAACAGCGAAAACAACAAGAAGGCACGGCTCTCTTTATTTCATGACAATACGCTTGGTGATTGGAGCGGTTCAGCTGCCTATTTAGATGCTGAAAGAGTATATCTAAATGCAGACACTTTCATTAACGGTACCCTCACCCTCTACACGCCCCTCGCCGACATCAACATCGACTCCGTCTCCACCTCCAAACTGACTGGCACAATCGCCGACTCCAACCTCCCGACCAAGGGCAGCGCTGGAACGGCTGGCACGTCATCGGCCACATCTGGCGCGACGCTGGCGGTACCGTACGTCACGACCGACGCCTACGGTCGCGTGACGGCCAAGGGTACGCACACGCACACCATCGGCTCGCTGGCGGCGAGTGCGGTTACTTCGGGCGAGTTCGACGTGGCACGCATACCCAATCTGGAAGCATCGAAGATTAACGCTGGCACGTTCGACGCGGCGAGAATCCCCAGCCTGAACGCTTCCAAGATAAACGCGGGCACCTTCGACGCGGCCCGCATCCCGAACCTCAACGCGAGCAAGATCAACGCTGGTACCCTCGACTCCGCGCGTCTGCCCACCGTCCCCATCGACAAGGGCGGCACTGGCCAGACGGGCGTGGAGAAGACGACCGACATCGCCGCGGCCATGTCGGCGGCGTCGGGCGTGACCATCTCCGCCGCGCAGGTCGCGACGTGGGGCAAGGTCATGCAGGTGCTCATCACCGCGAAGGCCACCGCCGCAAAGAGCGGCACGTGGACCGTGGGCACCATGACCGCTGGGCACCGACCCGAGCTGGTCACCTTCGGCACGTCGAACCTCGCGGCCATCGAGCAGTGCCGCATGGGCACGGACGGCGCGGTGTCGGTCGCGGGCACGCTCGCGGCGAACGCGTCCGTGTCGCTGACCTTCACCTACCTACTGGCATAAGGAGGACAAATGGACGAACCCAAGTACGTGGTGGTCGAGATGCAGACGGGGCAGGACGGCAAGGTCGCGTGCCTCGTCACGAGCTACGACGACCGCCTGCAGGCCGAGAGCGCGTGGCACTCGGTCATGGCCGCGGCGGCGATAGGCACGCTGCCCGTGCATGCGGCGGTGCTGCTGGACAACCTCGGCGCGGAGCTGCTGACCGCGCGGTACGAGCACGGGACGGCGGGCGAGTAGCCGCGCCGCCCACACAAGGCACCAAGGGACGCCCCTTCCATGCGGTCGCGCGGGAGGGGCGTTCCTCTATGTCACTGCGCGGCCAGATTGTGAGGTAGGAAGATGGCCCCGTACAGCTACTTCGTGGAGCCCATCATGGACCAGAAGGCGCAGGTCGCCATCATCGGGCTGATGATTCTCGCGCTGATGGACGTCATATTCGGCGTCCTCAACGCCTGGTTCATACAGCACGACTTCTCGACGCACGAGTTCAGGCAGGGACTCATCCGCAAGCTCGCCAACTTCGGCATCGTCGTGATGGCGGACGTCGTGGACGCGATGCTGCTGGGCGGCTTGGAGCTTGGGTTCCAGCCAGTCCTGATGGCCGTCTGCGTGGCGCTCATCATGATGGAGCTGGGGTCGCTCCTCGAAATCTTCGCGGAGATGCACCCCGAGATCAGCGAGAGCGAGTGGTACCAGATGCTCGCGCACAGCAAGAACGGACTGCACAAGGACGGC
>CAMPCT010000071.1 GCA_946647055.1 uncultured Atopobium sp.
GAGTGGGTGCCAAGGCCCCGCCCGACTGAGACGAATCACCTGTCCCCTTGTCTCAAGGCTTGCACGACCGCGTCGACGATGGCGCCCGGCGAGGGCATGTTGACGTGGCCCACCCCTCCCCGAGCGGCAATCTCGTCAACTATGTCCGCCTGGGGCACGCCGTCGAGGGTGATGCCGTCGAAGTTGAACATGACCTCGGGGAGCAGGACGATCGTGCCCGTGAGGTCCTGCGGCAGCTGGGCGAGCAGGTCCTGGGCGACGATGAGGCCGGTCACGTTGACGTCCCCGCCAAAGTAGTCGTTCCTGATGGGCCAGGTCATGACGCGCGGGCGGTCCCCGCCGCAAAGCGCGCACCACCGCGACGTGAGGTCTTTGATGGTTCGCTCCGCCGCCTCGCCACACACCACGAGCACGCGCAGGTCGCGCTCCCCCAGCGCATGCATGGCCCTCGCCATCTCGGAGCCACGGGCCTCGATCAGCTGGCTCGTCTCGTCGAGGAAGCTGCGCAGCATGCCGATGCCGTCATAGAACTGCGGATAGCCGTCATAGGAGTCCGCTGGCGGCACGTCCATGTCGGCGGCCACGTAGAACTCGTCGGACAGCTGGAAGCGCGTCATGCCGTCGCGGGCGCGCGAGCGCTCCTGATAGGGGCCCACGAGACCAACCACCTCGCGCGCGCCCTCGGGGTCGTCCCAGAACGAGCGCGTGAGGTTCTTGGAGTACTGCGTGTAACCGACAGGAACGAGCGCCAGCGAGGTGATGCCGGGATGCGCCTCCACCCAGTCGAGGGTGCGCACGAGCTCCTCGCCGTCGTTGATGCCGGGGCACAGCACGATCTGCCCGTGGACCTCGATGCCGGCCTCGAGCAGCCGCTCGAGCACCTCGACGCCACGTGCGGCGTGGCGGCCGATGAGGTTGCGGCGGACGTCGGGCGAGATGGCGTGGAGGGACACGTTCATGGGCTCGAGCCGGCACTCGATGACACGGTCGACGTCCTCGTCGGTCATGTTGGTGAGGGTCACGAAGTTGCCCTGCAGGAACGACAGGCGATAGTCGTCGTCGCGGATCATGAGCGAGGCGCGCGCGTCCTCCGGCAGCATCGCCATGAAGCAGAACTTGCAGGCGTTCACGCAGGTGCGGATGCCGTCGAAGAGGACGTCGGTGAACTCGATCCCCCAGTCCTGCCCCGGCTCGCGCACGAGCTCTACCTCGACGGGGTCACCCTCCCCCTCACCGGGCTCCTCGACCACCTCGAGGATGGCCACCGGACCGTCCGCCTCCCAGCGCCAGGCGATGAGGTCGGTGAGCGGCGCGCCGTTCACGCTGTCGATGCGCATGCCGGGCTCGATCCCCACCTCCCAGGCGGGGCTGCCCTCCTCGACGCGCTCGACGAAGGCCCCGATGGCCCGGTCGCGCGTGGAGGCGTAGTCCGCCCTCTTGGTGGCCGGCTCGCCCATGTCAGACCATGCCCTCGATGGCAGCCCGGACGGCCTCGATGTGCGAGGCGGGGGTCGACGCGCCTGCGGTGATGCCGACCGTCGTCGCCCCCTCGAACCACGCCGGGTCGAGCTCGTCCTCGCCCTCGATGTGGTGCGTTGGGCAGAGCGGCGCGCAGATCTCGGCGAGGTGCCTGGTGTTGGCTGAGTTCTTGCCTCCCACCACGACCATGACGTCGGCCTCGGCGGCGAGGCGCAGCGCCGCGGCCTGATGGCCTGCGGTGGCGGAGCAGATGGTGTCGACGACCTCCACGTCATCCACCCGGTCGCGCAGGGCAGAGACGATCACGTCGAGCGTGGAGCGTGCCAGCGTGGTCTGCACGACCACCCCGACGCGGCCTTCCAGAGGCGCCGACGCGACCTCGTCCGCGGAGCCTATCACGAGGGCGCTGGGCACGTGCCCGTGCGTGCCCTCCACCTCGGGGTGACCGGCCTCGCCCGCAATGACGACCTGTCGCCCCTCGCGTGCGAGCCGCTCGGCCGCCAGATGGACCCTCTTGACGAAGGGGCAGGTGGCGTCGAGGACCCTGGCACAGGCGGCGTGGGCGCGCGCCTCCTCGTCGGGCGATACGCCATGGGCGCGCAGCACCAGCGTGCCACCCGCCGCGTCCTCCGGGACGTCCGCCACCCGAACCCCCCGCTCGGAGAGGTCGGCCATGACGCGCGGGTTGTGGATGAGCGGCCCCAGGGTGTAGGTGGTGCCGCCCTCCCCCGACGCCCGCATCACCATGTCGAGGGCGCGCTCGACACCATAGCAGGCGCCCACCTCGTCAGCGATGACGACACGCACGCGACCCATGGCTAGAGCCTCCCGGGATGCTCTTCGCGAAGCTCCGCGCGCAGGTCGAAGACGCGGTCCATCGCCACGCGCTCCATGGTCTCGACCTGCTCCTTGCGCTTGGTGACGCCAAGCTCGTCGAAGGAGATCTTGTCGCCCGCCTTGATGTAGACCGGGCAGAACGGACGCGGCAGCTTGGCACCGACCGGCTTGATGTTGCGTGCGCCCACGATCGCGAAGGGCTGGACACAGGCCTTGGCCATCTGGGCCATGAGCGAGAATCCGCCGTGGATCTCGTGGCGCTCGTCGTCGCGGATGCGCGTGCCCTCGGGGAAGACCAGCACGCACTCCCCGCGCTTGAGGGCGTCGCTCGCGCGTCGGACCGCCTTGATGTCGGCGGTGCCGCGATTGACGGGGATGGCACCGACGCGGCTGAAGAGCCAGGTCATGAAGGCGTTGCTGTTGAACTCGCTCTTCATGATGGGACGCGTCTTGATGCCGTGCACGTAGGCGGAGACCACGAGCAGGACCGGGTCGATGGCGGAGCAGTGGTTCATGATGAACATGCGGCCGGACTTGTCGTCCCAGAGCTTATGGGCATCCTCGACCTTCCAGGGGCAGAGGATCTTGCTGAGGAACCCGACGACGCAGATGATGAGGCCATGGAACAGGCGACCCGTGATGGGCCATTCGTCGATGCCATGGCTGTAGTAGTCGTCGGGGGTATTACCCGCAAAAGGGCGCATGCGGCCCGACCCCTCGCCCGCAGGCTTGCTCGCGGGCTTCTCGGCCTCCCTCGCGGGCGCAGCCTGCTTGGCGGGCTTGGGCTCGACGGGAACGACGACCGGCCGTGGTGCGGGCTCTGGTGAAGCCTCGGGGGCCACAGGCGCGGCCTTGCGGGCCTCGACGTCCGCCGCCAGGCGACCAAGCCCCTCGTGCAGGGCGATGATGCTCGAGACGACCTCGTCGACGGTGAGGTTGGACGAGTCGATGTGATGGGCGTCCTCCGCCGGCTTGAGGGGCGACTCGGCACGGGTCGAGTCCGCGACGTCACGACGCTTGAGGTCCTCGAGGATCTTGCGCTCCTCCTCGGCGTCGGCCGTGGCGGTCGCGTCCTGGGCGGCGTCGCCACCCTGGCGCTGGACGGCGCGACGATGGGCACGCGCGGCGGGGTCGGCCGTCAGGAACACCTTGACCTCCGCGTCCGGGAACACGACCGTCCCGATGTCGCGTCCCTCCGCGACGACGTTCCCCTCGAGGCCCAGCTCGCGCTGGCGCTCGACGAGGGCGGTGCGCACCGCGGGGATGGCCGACACTGCCGAGACGTTCGCATCCGTCTGGGGCGTGCGAATCTCCCGCGTGACGTCCCGACCGTTGATGAAGACCGTCTGGCCCGCGTCCGACGTGCCAAACTCGATCCTGCAGCCACGGGCGACCTCGGCCACCGCATCGGCATCGCTAGGATCGATTCCCAGTCGAGCGCACTCGCAGGTGACGGCGCGGTACATGGCGCCCGTGTCGAGGAACGTCATGCCGCACCTGTCGGCGATGGCATGGGCGACTGTTGACTTTCCGGAGCCGGCAGGCCCGTCAATCGCTACGCGCATGCGTGCCCCTCCCCTCTCTTGTCCCCACCGGCGACGGCCACGCCGCCCCCGAGCAGGGAATGGATAGACTCTATCTCGTCCTCGTCGAGGTATCGCCACGATCCCTCGGCGAGGCCACGTGCCGTCACGGGGCCAAAGGAGTCACGACGCAGCTCCTCGACGCCGTGCCCGATTGCGGAGAGCATTCGCTTGACCTGGTGCTTGCGGCCCTCGCGAATGCGGATTCCCACCAAGGCCCCGCCAGGGACGCGCTCGATGAGGTCGGCCTCGGCCGGCTGGCAGGGCCCGTCGTCCAGCGTGATGCCGCGCCTCAGCCTGTCGAGCTCGCCCTCGGTGGGCACGCCGCGAACGCGGGCGACGTAGTGCTTGTCGACATGGCGCGAGGGATGCAGCATCTCCTGCGCTGCGTCACCGTCGGTCGTGAAGAGCAGGAGGCCCGTCGTGTCCATGTCGAGACGACCGACCGGGAAGAGACCCGGGTGCCTGTCGACAGGCACGAGGGACGCGACGCACGGCCTGCCATGGGGGTCGCTCATGGTGGTGAGATAGCCCGCCGGCTTGTCGAGGACCAGGTAGGTGGGGGTGTCTGCGAGACGCACAACGATGCCGTCGACCTCGACGACGTCACGCGCGGGGTCGACCTTGCTGCCCAGCTCGCTCACGACGACGCCGTTGACGCGCACGCGCCCTGCCGTCATGAGGTTCTCCGAGCCACGCCTGCTCGCCACGCCCGCACGGGCGAGGAAGCGCTGCAGGCGCATGGGGACGATGCGCTCGTCAGGCATCGTTCTCGTCCCCGTCTGCCGTCGCGTCGAGGTCGTCCTCGAACTCGCCCACGAGCGCACGGTCCTCGTCGAGGTCGTCCGAGATCTCGTCGATGGTGGAGTTGATGGACCGTCCCGACAGGCGCTCGCGGATGAACTGCCTGGACTCCTCGTCGGGTGCGAACTGCTCGAGGTCGGGAAGGTCGCGCAGGCTCCTCAGGCCAAAGCGCTCGAGGAACGCCTGGGTGGTGCCGTAGAGGATGGCCTGGCCGTGGTTGGCGTCGCGGCCAAGCTCGCGAACGAGCCCCTTGTCGACGAGCGAGGAGATGACGCCGTCGGAGTTGACCCCGCGCACGGCGCGGACACCCTCGCGGGTGACGGGCTGGTGATAGGCGATGACGGCAAGGGCCTCGAGGGCGGCCTGGGACAGGCGACGCGTGTCCCAGGAGAGCACGAAGGCCTCGACCTGCTCGTGGTAGGCGGGGTGCGTGAAGTAGCGCCAGCCCCCCGCCACCTCGCGCAGCTGGAAGCCGCGGTTGGCGTCGGCGTACTCCGACGCGAGCTCCGCCAGGATGGAGGCCACCTCGCCGGGGGCGACGCCCAGGTTCTTGGCAAGGTCGGTCGCCGACACCGGGTCGCTCGAGACGAGCAGCATCGCCTCGATGGCCCCTCGGATGTCGCCCTGCCCGAGGATGGACAGCTGAGACATGGTCACTCCTCCCCTATGCTCGTGAGCTCCGCCTCGTCGAGCTCGAAGGCCTCGGAGCCCTCGACCCACGAGATGTCGATCTCACCAAACGTCTCGGACTGCGATACCGTGATCGAGCCGTGCTTGAAGAGCTCGAGCACGGCGAGGAACGTGACGACGACGACCTCGGCCGACTCATCACCACCCAGGAGCTCCGTGAAGGTAAGGCGCCCGCGCGAGCGCACCATGCGGTCGACCGAGGCGACCGTGAGGGCCACCGGCAGACGCTTGGGAGCGATGTGCTCGGCCTCGAGCAGGAGGCTCTCGCGACGGCTGTCGAGGTCCGCGCAGATGACCGCGAGGCCACGAAGCGTGATGCCCGCGAGGTAGTCGGGCATGAGGCCCAGGTACTCGGGGTCCGGCCCCGCCGTTCGGGCCACCATGCGGCCCTCCGCCTCCATGCGCGCCCCCAGGGCGGCCCCGGCGTTGCGGAACTGCTTGTACGCGATGAGGCGGGCGATGAGGACCTCCCGCGCCTCGTCGGCGCTGAGGCCTATGACGTCCTCGTCCTCGTCGACGTCGACCACGATGGGCTCGTCGGGCACGAGCGAGGCCGCCTTGATGTCGAGCAGGGTCGAGGCGACGAGCACGAAGTCACTCGCGACGTCGAGGTCCATGTCGCTCATGCGCTCGATCTCGGCGAGGTACTGGTCGGCGACCTCGGCGATGGAGATCGCGCCGATGTCGACCTTCTGCCTGCTCACGAGCTGGAGCAGGAGGTCGAAGGGACCGGAGTACGCCTGCGTGCTGATGCGGTAGCTCACCTTAGGCCCCCAGGAGAAACTCGATGATGCGTCCGCCCACGCCACCGACATACGCCCCGATGGGGTCGATGCCCAGGTACTCGGGAAGGACGAACAACAGGACGAGCATGATGGGCATGGCGTAGCGCTGCACCTGGTAGTAGCGGTTGAGCGCCTCGCCCCTGAAGAGCGGCGTGAGGATCTTCGAGCCGTCGAGCGGCGGCAGCGGGATGAGGTTGAAGAGCATGAGGGAGACGTTGACGCTCACGTAGAGCAAGAGCGCGCGGGCGACCCAGACGCCCCAGACGCCATCGAGCAGGACGAGCCTGGGCGAGAGGAGGCGGAAGGCGACGGCCCCGAACACCGCCTGCACCAGGTTCATGGCCGGGCCCGCGACGGCAACGATGACCTCGTCGCGACGGCGGTTGCGCAGGCGGTTGGGGTTGTAGGGAACGGGACGCGCGTAGGCGAGCGTGACACCTCCCGCAAGGGCCAGGAGCAGCGGCAGGATGACGGACCCAAAGGGGTCGATGTGCGCCGCGGGGTTGATGGTCAGGCGGCCCTCCTCGGCAGCGGTGGGGTCTCCGCACTGGTACGCTGCCCAGGCGTGCCCATACTCGTGGATCGAGGCCGAGATGACCACGATGAGCACGACGAGCGCGGTCTGGATGAGGCGCGTGGGAGAGGCAAGGAGGCTAGTCATCGGCTATGCCCTCCTCGAGTCGCGTGGTGAGCTCGAGCCACTCCTCCTCCAGGATGGGGATCTTCTTGGAGAGGGCCGTGTACTCGTTCATGCAGGCGTCGAACTTGGCGGCGTCGTTGTAGAGGGCCTCGTCGGCCATCAGCGCCATGAGCTCCTGGTAGCGGCGCTGGGCAGGCTCCAGGGCGCTCTCGACCTCCTTGAGGCGACGCTTGGTGTTTCGGACCTTGGCGTTGGCGGCGTTGCGCGCCTCGGCCTCCGCGCGCCTCTGCTCCTTGGTCTTGACGTTGCGTCCCTTCTGGTCCTGAGTCGCACTCTGCGGCTGGCCACCCTTAGCGTCGGTGACGCCTGGGTGCGACCGTCTGGGGGTGCGGGAGGCGCCGCTCACGTCTTCCTCCGCCGACCTTTCTCGAGCGCCCTTTGCTCGAGTGTCGGAGGAGGAAGACGTGGCGACGCCGGCTGCCCTGGCCTCGAGCTCGGCACGCTTGAAGAGGTAGTAGTCGTAGTCGCCGTCGTAGAGGGTCACCTGGCCGTCGCGGATGTCGACGACCTTGTTGGCGATGGCGCGCACCAGGTGCTCGTCGTGGCTGATGAGGACGATGGTGCCGGCAAAGTCCTTGAGCGCGTTCTCCAGGACGTCGACCGAGCCGATGTCGAGGTGGTTGGTGGGCTCGTCCAGGCACAGCAGCGGGTCGGGCGCCACGAGCATCTTGGCGAGGGCCAGGCGGGCGCGCTCGCCGCCCGAGAGCACGCTCACGCGCTTGTCGACGTCGTCACCATGGAAGAGGAAGGCACCAAGCAGCTGACGCTCCTCGGAGGTGGTCCAGCCCGCCGCCACGCCGTCCATCTCGGAGAGGACGGTGTTGGCGGGATTGAGGGTCTCGAGCTGGTGCTGGGCGTAGTAGGCGCGCGTCACGTTCTGGCCCAGCTCGATGGCGCCTGCCGTGGGCCGCTCGGACCCGCAGATGAGCTTCATGAGGGTGGACTTGCCGGCGCCGTTGGGTCCCACGAGCGCCACGTGGTCGCCTCGGTAGAAGGTGAGGTTGACTCCCTCGTAGACGAGGTTGTCCCCATATGCCTTGGCGACGTTGGCCAGCTCGACAACGGTGTCTCCCGTGCGCGGGGGCTCGGGGAACCGGAAGTGGACCTTCTTCGACTGCTCGGGCAGGACGACGAGCTCCTCGCGGATCTGCTCGACCTTGCGGATGCGCTCCTGCACCTGGCGGGCCTTGGTGGGCTTGTAGCGGAAGCGGTCGATGAAGACCTGCATGTGCGCGATGTCGCGCTCCTGGGCGGCGCGCTTGGCCTTGAGCTGCTCGAGGTTGTCCTCGCGCTGCTTGAGGTAGCTGGAGTAGGAGCCCGTGTAGGTGGTGAGGCGGCGGTTCTCGAGGGCGGCGACGTGGCTCACGCAGGCGTCCATGAAGGCACGGTCGTGGCTGACGAGCAGGACGGCGCCGTCGTAGCCGGCGATGAAGCCCTCGAGCCAACGGACGCTCTCGAGGTCGAGGTGGTTGGTCGGCTCGTCGAGCAGCAGCAGGTCGGGATGGCGAAGCAGCAGCTTGGACAGGGCGATGCGCATCTGCCAGCCACCCGAGAACTCACGTGCGGGCTTCTCGAGGTCGGCCACGGGGAAGCCAAGGCCGCAGAGAATCTGGCGGGCACGGCTCTCGAGCTCGTAGCCGCCGGCGTTCTCGAAGCGGTCGCGGACCCGCCCGTACTCCTCGAGGAGCGCGTCGAGGTCGCCCTCGGCCCCCGTATGGTCGGCGATGGCGTGCTCGAGCTCCCCCAGGCGCTTCCCCAGGGAGCGTACCTCGGTGGCGGAGTCGATGACCTCCTTGAGGGCGCTCTTCTCGCCCGCGAGCTTGGTCTCCTGCTCGAGGTACCCAAGGGTGGTCCCGCGCGCGAAGCTCACGGTGCCCTCGTCGGCCGACTCGAGCCCCATGATGATGCGCAGCAGGGTGGTCTTGCCGGCACCGTTGGGGCCCACGAGGGCCCAGCGCTCGCCCGCGTTGAGCTGAAGCGTGGCCTGGCTGTACAGCACCTGGCCACCAAACGACTTGGCAATCTTGTCTGCGAGGACTATCAAGCGATGCTCCCTGCGTCTCCCGACGGTGGTTAGAAAAAAGGTCGCCGGCAAACAACCGACGACCCGAGAGTTTGTGGTGGGCGATGCTGGATTTGAACCAGCGACCCCATCCGTGTGAAGGATGTGCTC
>CAMPCT010000072.1 GCA_946647055.1 uncultured Atopobium sp.
CGAAGGGGGCGTCGCCCGCAGCCGACCAGACGCCCAGGTAGTCGAAGCCCGGGAAGGCAAGCTCGACGCCATGTCCCGTCTCGCGGTTGACGAGCGTGGCGCGACGGTCGGGGACGTCATGGAAGACGATGGTGTCGACGTCGAAGCTGCGGTGCGTGAGGGGCAGGCGGTCGGTGTCCGTGAGGACGCGCCAGGGATGCTGCCAGTCGAGGATGTTCGTGGGGATGTCGAGCGCGGGGGAGTCGTAGGTCCATCGAGACGAGAAGCGCAGGTCGTGGTCATCGAAGCTGCCCTCGCCTCGTACGGGCACGTTGAAGGCGGGGTGCGCACCCACCACGAAGGGGAGCGTCACGTCGCCCGTGTTGCTCACCTCGAAGCCCTGCTCGAGGACGGGGCGCCCAAGGTCGTCGCAGCGAAGCTCGTAGGAGACCCGCAGGCAGAAGTCATACGGGAAGCTCGCGAGCGTATCGTCGTCGGAGCGCAGCTCGTAGATGACGCGCGTCGGATCGGACTCCACCAGCTCGAACTCGCGGCGGCGTGCAAGCCCGTGGCGCTGCAGGTGCACCTCGCCGCGCTCGCTGGGGGCGTGGTCGTCGTGCAGGCGGCCGACGATGGGGAAGAGGATGGGGGAACGTCCCGTCCACCAGCGCGAATCGCCCTGCCAGAGGTATTCGTGGCCATCAAGGCAGATGCTCTGCAGCTCTGCCCCGAACGAGCTTGCGGTGACGGTGAGCGTGGCCAGCGAGAGCTGGGTCATGGTGGACATGCGACCTCCTAACGTCTTGACATATGACAGTATAGGCTGTCTGGGCGGCCATCTCGCATAGCGTCGACGCAAAAGGGCAGGGCCGGGACGAACCCGACCCTGCCTGGGTGACGCGAATCGTGCCGAGACGCTACTTGGCAGGCGCCTCCACACCGGGAGCCAGCGGCATCTCCCAACCAAAGTGGTTGGTGTGCAGCAGGTGGTGGGACTTGTGGCTGAGCGGCTCGCCGAAGTACTCCTTGTAGATCATTGCGATCGAGGGGTTCTCGTGCGAGAAGCGCAGCTTCATGTCCTTGTCCATGTTCCAGAGGATGGTGCCGCGGACGTCTGCCATCTCGCAGCCATCGTGGATGGGCTGTCCGCCACCGCCGGCGCAGCCGCCGGGGCAGGCCATGATCTCGATGAAGTCGTAGGCGACCTCTCCCGCCTTGAGGGCGTCGAGCAGGGCCGTGGTGTTGGCGAGTCCGCTTGCGACCGCGACGCGCACCGGCACGCCGCCCATGTCGAAGGTGGCCTCCTTCCAACCGTCGAGGCCACGGACCGCGGTGAAGGCGTCCGGGTCGGGGTTGGAGCCGGTGAGCAGGAAGTACGCGGAGCGCAGGGCCGCGTCCATGACGCCGCCGGTGGCGCCGAAGATGTGGGCGGCGCCGGTGGCGATGCCCAGCGGGTCGTCGAAGTCGGCCTCGTCGAGCTTGCGGGGGTCGATGTGGTCGGCGCGGATCATGCGGTCGAGCTCGCGGACGGTGAGCGAGACGTCGACGTCGGGGTCGCCGCAGGCATCGTTCTGGTTGGGCTCGGCGACCTCGGCCTTCTTGGCGAGGCACGGCATGATGGAGACGACGAACACGTCATGCGGGTCGACGCCGATCTTCTCGGCCCAGTAGCTCTTGAGCGTGGCGCCAAACATCTGGTGCGGGCTCTTGGCCGTGGAGAGGTTGGCCGTGAACTCGGGGTAGTGGCTCTTCACGAAGCGGAGCCAACCCGGGCAGCAGCTCGTGAACATGGGCAGGGGACCATGGTCGGGGTTCTTGATGCGGTCGAGCAGCTCGGAACCCTCCTCCATGATGGTGAGGTCGGCCGCGAAGTCGGTGTCGAAGACGTAGTCGAAGCCGAGGGCCTTGAGGCTGGCGACCATCTTGCCAACCGTGGCCTCCTCGTGGGTGAGGCCGACGCCCTCGCCCCAGGCGGTGCGGACGGCCGGGGCCGTCTGGACGATGACCGTCTTCTTGGGGTCACCGAGCGCCTCGAAGACGCGGTCGGTGTCGTCGCGCTCGCGAAGGGCGCCGGTGGGGCAGTGCGTGATGCACTGGCCGCACAGCGCGCAGTCGGTGGTGGAGATGTCAGCACCGCCGCGCACGCCCACGCTGGTGTGGCTCGCGCGGTTGGTGAGGGCCCAGATACCCGTGGCCTGGACCTTGTCACAGATCTGGATGCAACGCAGGCAGTTGATGCACTTGTCGTTGTTGCGGATGAGCGGGAACTCGAGGTCCCAGGGCTGGCCCGGGAGGTGCTTGGCGTACGGCTGCATGACGATGCCGAGGTCGTTTGCCACGGTCTGCAGCGTGCAGTTGCCGCTGCGCACGCAGCTGGTGCACTCGGAGTCGTGCTGCGAGAGGAGCAGCTCGACGTTGGCCTTGCGGGCGAGGCGCACCTTGGGGGAGTTGGTGTACACGACCATGCCGTCGAGCACGTAGTTGTTGCAGGCAGCGACCAGCTGGTCGATGCCCTCGATCTCGACGACGCAGACGCGGCAGGCGCCGACCTCGTTGACGTCCTTGAGGTAGCAGAGCGTCGGGATGTCGATCCCGGCCTGCTTGGCGGCATCGAGGATGGTGGTGTGGTCGGGCACGCTGACGGTGCGCCCGTCGATAGTGACGTTTACCATTCGAAGACCCTCCCTCCGCGGAATGCGCCGAATCCGAAGTGGTCGCAGCGCAGGCACCTGCTGGCCTCCTGACAGGCCTCCTCGTGCGTGAGGCCCCACTCGATGAGCTCGAAGTCGTGGATGCGGTCGTTGCACTCACGCTCGGTCATCTCGCAGCGGGCGCAGCTGACCTTGCCCTTGAACTTGACGGGCGGCAGGTCGACCGGGAAGTCGAGCACGTGGTTGAAGCCCAGGTAGTTGTCGATGTTGCCTGCGGCGACCTTGCCCGCGTTGATGGCGCGGATGACGGTGGCGGGACCGGTCTGGCAGTCACCGCCCGAGAAGACGCCGTCAAAGCCGGGGATGGCGCCGTCGGGCGTGGTCTGGATGCGGCCTCTCGAGCAGGAGATGCCCTGCTCCTCGAACGGGGCGCTGTCGATGGCCTGGCCGATGGCGACGGCGACGACGTCGAAGGGCAGCACGAAGCTCTCGGCGTCGGCCTTGTGCACGGCAAAGCGGCCACGATTGAGGCCGGAGATGATCTGCCTCTCCACCACAAGGCCTGTGACCTTGCCGTCCTCGACGACGATCTCCTTGGGGGCGTGCAGCTCGAGGAACTCGCAACCCTCCTCCTTGGCCCCGATGATCTCCTCGTCCTGGGCCGTCATGTCGGAGACGCGACGACGGTAGACGATGGTGACCTTCTCGGCGCCCAGACGCACGCTCGTGCGCGCCACGTCCATGGCCACGTTGCCACCGCCGATGACAGCGACCTTCTTGCCGGTGAAGTCACGCGGCTTCTCGTCTCCCATGTCGCGCAGCAGCTCGACGGCAGAGATGACGCCCTCGGCGTCCTCGCCGGGAAGGCCGAGCTTGTTGTCCTTGTGCGCGCCGATGGCAATGTAGACGGCGTCGAATCCCTGCTCCTTGAGGGCGGCTACGTCGGTGACGTAGGTGTCGAGCTTGACCTCGATGCCCAGGCGGAGGATCCAGTCGATCTCCCTCTGCAGCTCGTCGTGCGGGAGTCGATAGGCGGGGATGCCATAGCGAAGCATGCCGCCCAGATGGTGGCGTGCCTCGAAGATGGTGCAGGCGTGCCCCATGAGGGTGAGGTAGTACGCGGCGGAGAGGCCTGCGGGGCCACCGCCGATGATGGCGACCTTCTTGCCGGTTGCTGGCGCCTTCTTGTCGGTCATGTCGTAGTCGTCGGCATGATCGACCGCAAAGCGCTTGAGGCCGCGGATGTTCATGGGGTCATCCACCATGCCGCGACGGCAGTACATCTCGCACGGATGCTCGCAGATGAGGCCGCACACGAGCGGCAGCGGGTTGTCCTTGCGGATGAGCTTGACCGCGTCGGTGTAGCGTCCGGCCTCGACCAGGCTGATGTAGCCGGGGATGTCGACGCCCGCGGGGCAGCCCGAGACGCACGGAACCAGCTGGTTCTGCGTGAAGCCGCAGGCGTGGTTCCTCACGTGGTGCTCGAAGTCGTCGCGGAAGCCGCGGATGGCCGTGAGCGCCATCTCGCCCGCCTCGTAGCCGATGGCACAGTCGGCCGAGAGGTAGATCGTGCGCGCGGTCTTCTCGATGAGCTTGAGCGTGCCCTCGTCGGCACGGTTCTCGAGCACGTCGTCAAACAGGTCGGCAAGCGCGGTGAGGCCGATGCGGCACGGCGTGCACTTCCCGCAGCTCTGGCTGGCGCACATGCGGATGTACGCTGCCGTGAACTCGACGGGACATGGAGCGAGCGAGCTCACCGCGAGACGTTTGCCAAGCGCCTCATGCAGTCCGTCCATGACGGACTGGGCCTCGCTGCGCTCCATCACATGGAGTCTGGCCATTGTTCCCCTCCTTGATCGTCAGGTCCCTCCGCCCTCCCCGCGGGTGCGCAATCATGCGCTGGGACAATACAACGCTCATATTAACGTATCTAATCGTGATAAGAAATTACAATTATAAGGTGATATCGCGAACGGTATCCAATACCCGTCAAATGACGAAAGCCCGGTCACGCCGCCCCTCACCGTGTCTCGAGCCACCCTTCTGCTAGACTCAGGGGACCTGACCAGACGCATGCCCGCGCATGGGCTACGAAAGAAAAGGAGACCGACCATGAACCAGCATCTCACCACCAGGCGCACCTTCCTCTCGGCCCTGTTGGGCGCCGCCGCACTAGCCGGGACGGCCTGCTCGCAGCCGACGGAGGAGGCTCCCGAGACGACCGACGAGGAGGTCGTCGACGAGGAGGCCGATGCGGGGGAGCCCGACCAGCCAGAGGAGGCTTCCGAGGCCGTCACCGTTCGCGTGGGCTCGCTCACCGGCCCCACCTCCATTGGTCTCGTCGAGCTCATGGAGCGCGCCGAGGCCGGCGAGACTCAGAACGCCTACGAGT
This sequence comes from uncultured Atopobium sp., assembly GCA_946647055.1. The sequence continues at coordinate 5,023 of CAMPCT010000072.1, forward strand.
TCACCATGGGTGGCACGGCAGACGAGATCGTGCCCAAGGTCATCCAGGGAGAGCTCGACATCGCCCTGCTTCCCGCAAACGTCTGCTCGGTCCTGTGGAACAAGACCGAGGGTGGCGTCCAGGCGGTCGACATCAACACCCTGGGCGTTCTCTCTGTCGTGACCGGCGACGCGGGCATCGCTTCGTTCGCCGACCTCGCGGGCCGCACGGTCTTCATGACGGGCAAGGGCCAGACGCCCGAGTTCGTCGTCAACTACCTGCTGGGTGCGGCGGGCATCGCCGACCAGGTCACCCTCGAGTTCAAGAGCGAGCCGACCGAGGTCGTTTCGGAGCTCGTGGCCGACCCGTCTGCCGTCGGCGTGCTGCCCCAGCCCTTCGTCACGGCCGCCTGCACCAAGAATCCCGACCTCGCGGCACCCGTGAGCCTCGTCGACGTGTGGGACGAGACGGTCTCTGACGGCAGCCGCATGGTCACGGGTGCCACCATCGCCCGCAGCGAGTTCGTCGAGGAGAACCCCGACGCCGTCCTCTCCTTCATCGACGACCATGCGGCATCCGTCGATGCCGTCAACGGCGATCCCGAAGCTGCTGCGGCGCTCGTCGTCAAGCGCGGCATCATCGAGGCCGAGCCCGTCGCCGCCAAGGCCATCCCGCACTGCAGCCTCGTCTGCATCACGGGGACCGAGATGGCCGCCGCCCTCAGCGGCTACTACGACGTCCTCGCCTCTGCCGACCCCAGCTCCGTGGGCGGCGCGGTTCCCGACGACAGCTTCTACTTCCTCGGCTAGCGTGGCACGGGGGGACGCCAACAAGGGGTACCAGCGCTTGGGGGGCCTGCGACTTCTCGCCGTCGTTGCCTGGCTCGTCATCTGGCAGCTGGCGTCGTTTGCCGTGGGAAGCCGCCTCCTGCTTGCCGGCCCCCTCGAGACGGTCCTGTGCCTCGCGGGGCTCGTCGTCCGCCGCGAGTTCTGGGCGACGGTCGCCTTCTCGCTCGTCAGGATAGCGGCGGGATTCGTGGCGTCGTTCGTCCTGGCGCTTGCCCTCGCCTCGATCGCACGACGCCTTCGGGCGGTCGAGGAGTTCGTCGCCGTCGGCCTTGGCGCGGTCAAGAGCGTGCCCGTCGTGTGCATCGTGGTGCTGCTCCTCATGTTCGTCGGCTCGCGCAACGTGAGTGCCGTCGCGGTCTTCCTGGTCGCGCTTCCCGCCCTCTACTTCGCGGCGTTCGAGGCCCTCGGCAACCTGGATTCGGGCATGGGCGAGCTGCTGGACGCCTGCGGGGTTCGTGGTCTGCGTCGCGTGCTTGGCCACGTGTGGCCCTCCATGCACCCCTTCCTCGTCGCCACCTGCAAGAACGTCGTGGGCATGAGTTGGAAGGCGGGGGTCGCCGCTGAGCTCGTCGGCATGCCCCTGGGAAGCATGGGCGAGCGCATCTACCAGACCAAGCTCCTGCTCGAGACGGGCGAGCTCTTTGCCTGGACCATCGTCGTGGTGGTGCTTGCCGCCGCGAGCGAGCGCGCGTTCCTGGCCTTGCTCGCACGCTCGGTTGACGTCTCCCTGCGCCTTGCCACGAGGACACGCTCCATGGCGGGAGGAGGCGCGTCTGTCGACGAGACCCCGCTGGAGGCACGTCTCGAGGACGTGACCGTCTCGTTCGAGGGGACCGAGGCCCTGTCAGGCGTCAACCTTGTGGTGGGGGCGGGGGAGCGGGCGTGCCTCTCGGACCCCTCGGGGTCGGGCAAGACCACCCTGCTGCGCCTTCTTGCGGGAATCCTGAGGCCGGACGCAGGCACCGTCACGGTGGGGTCTGGGGAGGCTCCGGCGAGCGTCTCGGTGATGTCCCAGGAGACCCACCTCCTCGAGCCGGTCTCGGCTGTGGGTAACGTGGCCTTCCTGGCGGGGGAGTGGCTTGACGAGGCTGCCATCCGGGAGCTGCTCCTCGAGGTGCTGGGACCCGACGAGCTCGACCGCCCCGTGAGCGAGCTCTCGGGGGGTCAGCGCCGTCGTGTCGAGCTCGTGCGGGCAATGGCCCGCCCCTCGGGGATGGTGCTGCTCGACGAGCCCTTTGCCTCGCTCGACGTGTCGAGCGTCAACGCGTCCGTCGCCTTCGTGATGCGCCACCTGTGTGGTCGTACGCTCGTCGTGGCGAGCCACCTCGCGGGGACGGCGGCACTGCTCGATGCGCGCGAGCTCGCGTTGTGAGGTCGGCGACCCCGGCCAGGCAACCCGTGGGAACCGCGCTCTGACCCTTTCTGAAAGGGGGCAACAAAGCTTTAACGTCCTGTTCCATCTTTGGCCACCACGATGGGTCAAGATAGGGTCGAGAATGTGTCGGCATAGAAAGGAACGCCCATGATTTCCGATGACTTCGACCGCGTGGGGATGCGCTACTACCAGAACCGCGTCAACCTCAACCTCAGCCCCACCTCGCTCGTCGAGATAGCCCTCCTGCGTGGCGAGGGCGAGCTCACCTCCACGGGCTCCCTGCGCATCGTGACGGGCAAGTACACCGGCCGCTCACCTGACGACCGCTTCATCGTCGACACGCCCGAGGTCCACGACAAGATCGCCTGGGGCAAGGTCAACATGCCCTTCTCCGTCGACGGCTACGAGCGCCTGCGCGACAAGGTCGCCAAGTACCTCGAGGAGCGCGTGGTCTACGTCACGCAGTCCATCGCCGGTGCCGACAGGCGCTACTCGCGCAAGTTCGAGGTCATCTGCGAGAAGGCCAGCCAGGCCCTCTTCGCGCGCCAGCTCCTCGTGCGTCCCACCGAGCAGGAGCTGCGCGACTACGAGCCCGACTTCATCGTCATGGTGGCTCCCGACTTCAAGTGCAACCCCGAGGCCGACGGCACCAACTCCGAGGCCTGCGTCCTCATCAACCTCACCGAGCGCGTCATCATCGTCGTGGGCACGTCCTACTGCGGCGAGGTCAAGAAGTCCATCTTCTCGACCATGAACTACCTGCTCCCCACCGAGGACAACGTCCTGCCCATGCACTGCTCCTGCAACATGAACCCCAGGTCGCACGGCACCACGGTCTTCTTTGGCCTCTCCGGCACGGGCAAGACCACGCTGTCCGCCGCCGAGGACCGCATGCTCATCGGCGACGACGAGCATGGCTGGGCGTCCGACGCCATCTTCAACATCGAGGGTGGCTGCTATGCCAAGACCATCGGCATCACGCCCGAGACCGAGCCCCAGATCGTGAACGCCATCCGCTTCGGCTCCGTCTGCGAGAACGTCGTGATCGACCAGTCCACCCGCGTCGCCAACTACTTCGACGACACCCTCACCGAGAACGGGCGTGTCGCCTATCCCGTCGAGTTCATCCCCAACGCGGTCACCAAGGGCCGCGCCAAGCGAATTCCCGACGTCGTGATCTTCCTCACGGCCGATGCCTTCGGCGTGCTCCCGCCCGTCTCCAAGCTCGACACCGATGCGGCCATGTACCAGTTCATCAGCGGCTTCACGTCGAAGGTCGCGGGCACCGAGCGCGGCATCAAGGAGCCGCAGCCCACGTTCTCCACGCTCTTTGGCGAGCCCTTCATGCCGCTTGACTCCTCCATCTACGCCAAGATGCTCGGCGAGCGCATCGAGCGCGGCGGCACCCGCGTCTACCTCATCAACACCGGTTGGACGGGTGGCCCCTATGGCGTGGGCTCGCGCATCAAGCTGCGCTACACCCGTGCCATGGTCGACGCGTGCCAGTCGGGCATCATCGACGACGGCGAGTTCGTCCATGACGACCGCTTCAACCTCTGGGTGCCCCTCGAGTGCCCCGGCGTTCCCTCCGAGCTCCTCAATCCTCGCTCCACCTGGGCGGATGGGGAGGCCTACGACAAGGCAGCCGACGAGCTGGCCCGCATGTTCCAACAGAACGACGAGAAGGCGCATCCCACCATGGCGCCCGAGGTTCGCGCCGCCGGACCGCATCCCCTGGCCTAGCACGACGTCATATCCAGGCCTTGACGGGCGCCTCCCCATTGCGGAGGCGCCTGCTCGCTATTTCGCCTTCGCGTTCCT
>CAMPCT010000073.1 GCA_946647055.1 uncultured Atopobium sp.
TCAAGATCAAGGTCGGCTCCGCCGCGCCGCTGCGCGAGGAGCTCGACGTCGAGGTGAACGGCCGCGACGTCATGAGCGGCCTTCCCAAGTCGGTGCGCATCGAGAGCGAGGAGATCCGCCGCGCCCTCGACCGTCCCCTCGACGAGGTCACCAAGGCCGTCAAGGACGCGCTCGACCTCACGCCCCCCGACCTCGCCTCCGACCTCATGTACTACGGCATCCTCCTCACGGGCGGCGGCGGCCTGCTCCGCGGTCTCGACTCGCGCCTGCGCGACGAGACGGGCGTCCCCGTCAACGTGAGCCCCACCGCGCTCGAAAACGTCGTCAACGGCTGCGCAAGGGTTCTCGAGGCAAACGCCCTCTCGGGTGGCTTCGTCCAGAGCGCCGGCTAGGGTCGTCCGCATGGCTTCCATTCCGCTGGGATCGTCGGGAGGATTGGGAAAGGGCAGGGGAGACGGCGCGGGCGGAAGGCTCTGTGCCATCCTCAGCGCCATCTCGATCGTGCTCTTCACCCTTGGTGTGCGGGGAGCCATCCCCGTAGGTGTCGTGCGCTCGGGAATCTCCGTCGTCACCACCCCCGTCAGGTCCATCGGCGCTGCCGTCACGTCACCGCTCACGGGAGTCGGCAACGCGATCCACAACATCACCGCCTCCGAGGCGACCCTTACCGAGCTCGAGGCCGAGAACGAGCAGCTCCGCGCCCGCGTCGCCGAGCTCGAGGAGTACCAGCAGACTGCGGTGAGGCTCCAGGACCTCCTCGACCTCAAGAGCGCCTACATGCTCCAGTCGACCGCCGCACGCGTCATCTCGGGCTCGACCGACACCTGGTCCTCGACGATCACCATCGACAAGGGCACGACGTCCGGGCTTGCCCAGGGCATGCCCGTCACGGACGCCTCGGGGGTCATCGGGCAGATCACCGAATGCGGGCCCACGTCGTCCGTCGTGCGGCTCATCTCCGACGAGGGGTCGTCCGTCTCGGCGATGGTCCAGTCGAGCAGGGCGCAGGGGATGCTGCGCGGCTCCGTCGACGGCACCATCCACCTCGCCCTCGTGAGGACCGACCAGGAGGTTGCCGTGGGCGACCTCGTGATCACGAGCGGCCTGGGCGGCGTGTTCCCCAAGGGCCTGCTCCTGGGCACCGTCGAGACCGTCGAGCGCTCGTCGGGCTCGCTCTACTACGACATCACGGTACGCGCGCCCTCGTCGCCCGGCCTCCAGGAGGAGGTGCTGGTGATCACCTCGCTCTCCGTCGACCAGCAGGCGACCACCGAGGAGATCGCCGCGGCCGAGCGTCTTGACCAGGAGTCGGGGCACAACACGCCCGCTGAGACCGCTCAGGATGACGCCTCGGGAGACGACGCCTCGGGGGAGACCGCTGAGGACGGGGGTGACGACTGATGGCGATGCAGGTCAAGGATGCCAACAGGGTCAGGCGCTCCATCGGCGTCGCCTTCGTGGTGACGATGCTCCTGCACATCGCCCTCTTTCCCAACATCTCGCTCGTCGAGGGCAAGGCCAACCTGCTCCTGGTGTTCGCCGCATACGTCGCCCTGGGCATCGGGGGAGAGGTCGGCGTCACCGCCGGCTTTGCGGCGGGCCTCGCCTTCGACCTCACGACCACGGGGCCCGTGGGGCTCATGGCACTCGAGCTCACCCTTGTTTCCTACATCCTTGGCAGGGAGAAGCGCAACCGCCTCGCGGAGGATCCCTCCGGGTCAATGCGGGCGTTCCTCGTCGCCTCGCTCTGCGTGGAGCTCGCCTACGGCATCGCCATGCTCGCCACCGGGTCTGGCGCGGGCATCGTGTCGCTCCTGTTCATGCGGCTCCTCCCCTCGGTGGTGCTCGACTGCGTCGTCTTTGCCGTCTACCTCGCGATTGGCTCGCGGGGCAGCAGGGGCGGCGCGGCGTTCTCGGGTGGTGCGGGTTCCTCCGTCCTTGGCGGCAAGCGAATCCGCGGCAGGTAGGTGCCCGCCATGAGCATGGGTTCCATCATCCTGGTCATCGTCCTCGTCGCGGCGCTCTCCGCCGCGGTGTTCGCCTACCTCATCCTCAGCTCCCAGACGGGGTCGCTCAAGGTCGACATCGGCGGCCAGGCCCCGCGTGCCGCCGGCGGTGAGGACAACTCACCCGAGAAGGGCTTCAAGCAGCGCCTCCAGGGCCTCGCCGTGGCCACTGCGGCCGTGCTGGGCGTCATCACGGCGCGGCTCTGGGGCATGCAGCTCCTCTCGTCCGACGACTATGCCGAGATGGCGGAGTCCAACCGCACGAGGACCGTCACCACGCGTGCGGCGCGCGGGCGCATCGTCGACCGCAACGGCATCGAGCTCGTGAGCAACCGACCGAGCCTCGCCGTGGTGGGGGAGAAGGACCTCCTCGAGGACGAGGTGAAGGTCCGCCTGCTCGCCAACCTCCTGGGCATGCCCTACGTCGCCGTGCGCCGCAAGATCCAGAGCGAGACGGAAGGCGCGCAGAACCTGCGCACCATCGCCGCCGACGTGAGCCTGCGGCAGGTCGCCTACATGGGGGAGCACCCCGACGTCTTCACCGGCGCGAGCGTCGAGGAGCGCACGCAGCGCATCTATCCCCTTGGTGACCTCTGCGCCCACGTGCTCGGGTACACGGGGAACCCCACGCAGGAGCAGCTCGACGCAAGCGGGTCGGGCGACCTTGGCTCCATCTCCTACGAGGCGGGGGACACGGTGGGCCAGTCCGGGGTCGAGTTCCAGTACGAGAGCGTCCTGCAGGGCATCCGTGGCGAGCAGATCGTCTACGTCGACGCCAACGGGCGCGTCGTGGAGCAGTCCACCTCGGTCGCGCCAACCAGCGGCTCAGACGTGGTGCTCACCATCGACGCAAAGATCCAGCGCGGTGCCGAGGCGGGCCTGTCCCACGCCATCCAGGCGTCGCGCGACAAGGGCAACGCCGGGTGCAAGGCGGGTGCCATCGTGGTGCTCGATGCCACCAACGGCGACGTCCTCGCCCTCGCGAGCGCCCCGACCTACTCGCCGTCGGCGTTCATTGGCGGCATCTCGGCCGACGACTGGTCGCAGATCTCGTCCGAGAGGGCGGACTGGCCCATGGTCAACCGCGCGGTGTCCGGCCAGTACATGTCGGCCTCGACCATCAAGCCCCTCTCCACCTTCGCGGCCCTCGACTTTGGCATCGCCACAAAGGACTCCCACTACGTCTGCGAGGGCTTCTGGACGGGCTTCGGCAAGGAGTACGGCAAGTACTGCTGGAACCACGACGGTCACGGCGGCCTCTCGCTGCGCGACGGCATCACCTACTCGTGCGACGTCGTCTTCTACGAGATCGCGAAGGCATTCTTCCTCTCCGAGGACCACAAGGAGGGCCTGCAGGAGACCTTCCGCCGCTGGGGCCTGGGCACCGCCTTTGGCATCGACCTCCCCGGCGAGGCCACGGGACGAGTCCCCGACGCCAAGTGGAAGTGGGACTACTTCTCGGACTACTCGGAGGCGGACCGCACCTGGCAGGGCGGCGACACCACCAACATCGCCATCGGCCAGGGCGACCTGCTCGTGACCCCGCTGCAGATGGCCTGCATCTACATGGGCATCGCCAACCGTGGCACCATCTGGCGCCCCCATGTCCTCAAGTCGATCCAGTCGCACTCCGGCGGCTCCGTCATCGAGTACAAGCCCGAGGTCCTCAGCACGCCCGAGGAGCCCGCGGCAAACTACGACCTGGTCATCGATGGCCTCAAGGGCGTCATCTACGAGGAGTCCTACAGCATGACCCAGCACTTCCTCAACCTGACGCACGAGGTGGCCGGCAAGACCGGCTCCGGCGAGATCGGCAACGACCCCGCAACGGGCTGGTTCGTCGCGTTCTCGCCCATCGAGAACCCCAAGTACGTCGTCGCCACGGTCATCGAGAAGGGCGGCTTCGGCGCGACGTCGGCCATGTATGCCGTGCGCGACACCTTGGGTACCATCTACGACGAGCCCGACACCGTGACCGACACGGCTGCCGACACCGCGATGGAATAGGAGGGAGGTGCGCATGGCAAGTCACGTCAAGGGGACCCACCTTCCCGACTACGGGAGGACCCCCTCGCTGAGCAGGCTCTTTGGAGGCGACGCCGGCAAGGCGCCCTCCTCTGGGCAGGCCCACAGGCTCCATGCGCGCAGGCCCCTCTCCTCGCTCTACCTGCCGGCGCTCATCCCGACGGTCCTCCTCGTCGCGTACGGCCTCCTCGTCGTGTGGTCGGCATCGCTCACCATCGAGGCCGCGTCCTTCCCACGCCAGGCCTTCGGCGCGGTCCTCGGCCTCATCGCGGCGGTCGTCGTCTGGCGCTACGACTACCGGACGCTCGCGAACATGACCACGGTCCTGCTCGTGCTCGACGTCGTGCTCATGCTCCTCCCGCACGTGCCGGGGCTTGGCGCCAACGCCAAGGGAATGACCGGCTGGATCGTGATCCCGCTCATAGGCCTCAGGTTCCAGCCGTCCGAGCTCGCAAAGATCATCACCATCCTGCTCATGGCGGGCCTCACCGCGCAGTACAACGGCAAGATAGAGACGCTTCGCGACTACGTGCGCCTCTGCGCGATCCTGTGCGTCCCGTTCTTCCTCATCCTCAGCCAGCCCGACCTGGGCACGGGCCTCGTCATCCTGGTGCTCGGCGCCACGATCATCATCTGCGGGGGTGCGAAGCGCTCGTGGGTGCTCGTCACCATCGCCCTGATCGTCCTGGGCGCGGCGGTCATCATCGTGACCTCCATGTCCGAGAGCTTCCCGGTCCATGTCCTCAAGCCCTACCAGCTCAAGCGCCTCATCGTCTTCGTCGACCCCACGGTCGACCCGGCGGGGGATGGCTACAACCTCCAGCAGGCGAAGATCGCCGTGGGCTCGGGCGGCCTTCTGGGCAAGGGAATCGGCAATGCCACGCAGGCAGGCCAGGGATTCCTCCCCGAGGCCCACACCGACTTCGTCTTCGCCCTGCTCTCCGAGGAGTTCGGCTTCGTGGGGGCGATGCTTCTGCTCGGGCTCTTCGCCTGCCTGCTCTTCTCGACGATCTTGCTCGCCATGCGCTGCGAGTCGCCCTTCGCGAAGCTCACGCTCGTGGGGATCGTCGCCATGTGGACGTTCCAGATCCTCGAGAACATCGGCATGTGCATCGGCATCATGCCCATCACCGGCATTCCTCTGCCGTTCATCAGCTTCGGGTCGTCGTCGATGATCGTCCAGCTGATGGCGGCGGGTCTCGTCCAGTCCGTGCACCTCCATCGCAACAAGTCAGCATAGTCCCCTCGTCGGCATGTCAGGAGGCCAACCATGAAGCTCGGCGACATACCCTACGACAAGGCACGGGAGGTCCTCTCGTCGGCAAAGGGGACCGAGGCCCTGCGGGCGGAGCCCATCCGCATCCTCGTCCTGGTTGACCCCGCGGCGCCCCGAGACCTCGTGGCGTCGCTGCGTGACGCCCTCGTTCCCACCACGTCCCACGCGCTCGTCCTGGTCGAGAAGCTCGACGGCGGAACCATCCCGCGCGTGGGGAGCGACAACGACGCGGCCATCATTGTCGCGGGCGGCTCGGACGCGCTCACGGTCCCGGCCATCTCGGCGGCGCTCTCCGCCGGCGTTCCCTGCTGCGTCGTCGCCGAGTCAAGCGTCGACGCGCCCGAGGCGCCGCTTGGCGGCGAGGACGTGGGACTTGTCGCGGCCACGAGCAGCGAGGCGCTCATCGACAAGCTGGGCGTGTGGATCGTCGACAACACGAAGAAGGACCTCGCGTTCGCCGCAAACTTCCCCTTCGTGCGCAAGCCCAAGGTCGACAAGCTCATCAGGACCTGCGCCGCAGAGAACGCCGCGGTGGGCGCCGTCCTCATCATCCCCGGGGCCGACATGCCCGTCATGACCGCCAACCAGGCCAAGCTCGCCCTCGAGATCGCCGCGGTCTACGGCAAGGACCTCACGCCCGAGCGCCTGGTCGAGATCGCCGGCGTCGTGGGCGGAGGCTTTGCGTACCGTGCCCTCGCCCGGCAGCTCCTGGGCCTCATCCCCGGCCTTGGGGTCCTGCTCAAGGCGGGCGTCGGCTATGCGGGGACCATCGCGACGGGAACGGCCCTCAGGGCCCGCTTCGAGATTCCCGAGGCCCTTGGTGGAAGAGGGCGCGCATGAGGCTCGAGCGCAGGGACTGCTTCCACCTCATAGAGCCCTTCCTCGACATCGTCGAGAAGCCCTCGCGCTACCTCGACCACGAGTGGGGGTCGCTCCGTGACCAGGAGGGGCCCTTCCACGTGTGCCTGCTCTATCCCGACACCTACGAGATAGGCCTCTCCAACCTGGCCATCGCCATCCTGTACAACGCGCTCAACTCGGCCGAGGGCATCTCCTGCGAGCGCAGCTACGTCCCCTGGGTGGACATGGCCGCCCTCATGCGCGAGAACGACGTGCCGCTGCTCGCCCTCGAGAGCGCCTCGCCCGTGGCGTCGTTCGACGTCGTGGGCTTCACGCTCGCGCACGAGATGGCCTGCACCAACATCATCGAGGCGCTTGACCTGGCGCGCATTCCCATCCGGGCGTGCGAGCGCGCGGAGGACGACGCGATCGTGGTGGCGGGCGGCCCGTCCGCCTTCAACTGCGAGCCCTTTGCCCCCATGCTCGATGCCGTCATGCTCGGCGACGGCGAGGACTCCATCGTCGAGGTCTGCTCCATGGTGCGCGACCTGCGTGCCCAGGGCGCGTCACGCGCACAGATCCTTCGGTCGCTGGCCACCATCCAGAGCGTGTACGTCCCGTCTCTCTATGACATCGTCGTCGACGAGACCACGACCAGATGGGGGAGGGCGGTGCCACGTCCCGGCACCGGCGCCCCCGACGTCGTCGTCAAGCGCGTCGTGGGCGACTTCGCCGCAACGGACCCCCTGCCCACCATGCTCGTCCCCTACATGCAGGCCGTCTTCGACCGTCTGTCCGTCGAGGTCCTGCGCGGGTGCGCCCGCGGCTGCCGCTTCTGCCAGGCGGGCATCATCTACCGCCCCGTCCGCGAGCGCCCTGCCGACCAGGTCGTGGCCGCCTGTTCCGCCGGCCTCGCCGCGACGGGCTACGACGAGGTGTCGCTCACCTCTCTCTCCACGACCGACCACTCGCAGTGCGCCGAGATGCTGCACCGCCTCAACGCGAACCTCGCCGACACCGGCACCCGCGTCTCCATCCCCTCGCAGCGACTCGACTCCTTTGGCGTCGACATGGCCCTCGAGGTCGCCGGCCAGAAGAAGGGCGGGCTCACCTTCGCGCCCGAGGCCGGCAGCCAGCGCATGCGTGACGTCATCAACAAGAACATCACCGAGGAGGACCTCGAGCGCGCCGCCCGCAACGCCTTCGAGTGCGGGTGGCGGCGCATGAAGCTGTACTTCATGATGGGCCTTCCCACCGAGACCGACGAGGACGTCATCGCCATACCGCGCCTCGCCGAGCGCGTCCTCGAGATCGGCCGCGAGGTCGTGCCCAAGGGCGAGCGGGGAGGCCTCTCCGTCTCCATCTCCGTCGCCGTGCTGGTACCCAAGCCGCACACCCCCTTCCAGTGGTGCGGACAGCTGACGCTCGAGGAGGTGCGCCGCCGCCAGCGGCTCCTGCTCGACTCGACGAGGAGCCGTGCCATACGCGTCTCGTACCACGACGCCGAGACGTCCGTCGTGGAGGCGGTGCTCTCGCGTTCCGGCCGCGAGGCGTTCGAGCTCATCCTCGAGGCATGGCGCCGGGGCTGTCGCTTCGATGCCTGGACCGACCAGTTCTCATACGAGCGCTGGCACGAGGCGGGGGCATCGCTCGGGATGGACCTCGAGGCGATCGCCTCTGCCGACTACGACCTGGACTGCCACCTTCCCTGGGAGCACACGACGCCGGGCGTCGACCCGGGCTTCCTGAGGCGCGAGTGGCGCCGTGCCCTCGGTGGGGTCACCACGCCGGACTGCACCTTCACCAGCTGCACGGGCTGCGGCATCTGCCCCACGACGAGGTCCCACAACGTCATCTGGGGGGAGCGCTCATGAGCGACCACATCTTCCGGCTGCGCGTGGGCTACGCCAAGCAGGGGCGCCTGCGCCACCTCGGCCACCTCGAGATGCTGCGCACCATCGAGCGCTGCGTGCGCAGGGCGGGCCTCCCGTTTGCGGTCACGCAGGGCTTCTCGCCCCACATGCGCGTCCAGTTCTCGTCGGCGCTGCCCACGGGGGTCTCCTCCACCTGCGAGTGCTATGACGTGTTCCTCACCTCGCTCGTCGACCCCCAGGAGGCGCATGCCGCGCTCGTGGCGGCGACGCCGCCCGACATCGCCCCGTTCGCGGTCGCCTATGCCCCACGCGAGCTGCCCGCCCTCGAGTCGTGGCTCACGCGGGCACGCTGGGAGGTGCGCATCGACGACGGGGGAGCGATTGGCCCAGGTGGGCTGTCGGACGCCCTTGCGGCCCTCGTCGAGGTGGGTGGCTTCGACTACCTGCGCGGGACCAAGACGAAGCACGTCGACCTTGGCGAGAAGCTCGTGTCGTATGAGGTCGGCGGTCGGGGAGGCCACATCGAGGCGACGATCGAGACGCGCTCGGACGCGACCGGGGCCCTGCGCCCCTCGGCCCTCGTGACGGCCGCGCTCGGCATGACGGACGCCGCCAACGCCGTTCCCCTGGTGACCCGTGTCGGGCAGTGGCACGAGGACGAGGACGGTTCGCTCGTCTCGCCGTTCCGCGACGGGGTGCCATGGCCCGCATGAGGGAATGCACAATCCGTGAAGTGCTGCCACAACCTGCCTGTTCTCGTTGACCCAGCAGGTGGGGGATGGTAAAGTATCCAGCTGTTGCACTAACCCCAAGCAGTGAAGGGCACAAGACATGTACGCAATCGTTACCACGGGCGGCAAGCAGTACAAGGTTGCCAAGGGCGACGTCATCGACGTCGAGAAGCTCGACGCGCAGCCTGGCGACAAGGTCGAGCTTGACGTTCTCATGCTGAACGACGGCGAGAACACGGTCGTTGACGCTGCCACCCTCGC
>CAMPCT010000074.1 GCA_946647055.1 uncultured Atopobium sp.
GTAGCGCGCCCCGGTACGGCGCGCAAATCCGGAGCCGTACCCGGTACAGGTCGCATTTCCGGAGCCGTACCCGGCCCAGTGACCCCGGAAGGCCCCCTCCGCTCCGGTACGGCGCGCTTTTCCGGAGCCGTACCCGGTATGGCTCGCGTTTCCGGAGCCGTACCAACCCCGGAGCGCCAGATACGGGCTGCTCCTGCCCACGACGTATGGGATGGTGACTCCCTGTAGCACGTATCATCTGGCGTAGGAACGCAGGTCCGAGAGGACATGCTGGCATACATCGAGCAGATCTGGAACACCCTGTAGCGCATGGACAAGCCACGCAACATACTTGACGTAAACAACCGCGACGCCTTTCGCGCGTGGCTCGAGGGGCATCACGCCACAGAGCCCGAGTGCTGGGTGGTCGTGCGCCGCGGGCGCCCCGTGGGCAGCGGCCGTCTGTGGTACCTCGACGCCGTCGAGGAGGCGCTCTGCTTTGGCTGGATCGACAGCATCCAACGACCTGTCGACGGTGTGCCAATGCAGCGCTTCTCACCCCGCAAGTCCCGCAGTCCCTGGACCGAGCTCAACAAGGAGCGCGTGCGCAGGCTCGAGCGGCTGGGGCTCATGACCGATGCCGGCCGTGCCGTCCTACCTGCCATGGGGCCGCGCAGCTTCCGCGTGGATGTGGACGTCGAACGCGCTCTCAAAGCTGCCCGCTGCTGGGCGGCGTTCAAGCGCTTTCCACCACTTTACCAGCGCATTCGTGCCTACAACGTGGCCTTCTTCAAGACGCGTGACCCCCAGGCATATGAGCGGTCGCTCGCCAACCTCATCGCCCATACCAAGCGCGGCGAGATGTACGGCGAATGGACCGACTACGGCCGCCTGCTCGACTCGGCCGACTCCGACGCTCCTGTCGTTCCGCCATTTGGAAAAGAGGGGTAAATCCTCCCCCCACGAAACGTCACATTGGTTTACCCTTTCCCTATGCCACGGCTGAAAACACCACCAACGAAGGACTGCCATGGAAGACGAAATCAGGGACATCGGCGCTGACGAGACCACGTTGTTGGACGGCTCGGCCATGCCCGATGAGACGACCTTGCTTGATGCCGCGACGGATGACGCGACCACGCTGCTGGACGATGCCGCGACGGATGACGCGACCACGCTGCTGGACGATGCCGCGACGGATGACGCGACCACGCTGCTGGACGACGCCGCGTCTGACGAAACCACGCTGCTGGAAGGCGCCGCGACCGACGCCATTGAGACCGATGACATCGCGCCAGACGAGACTGGCCTGTTCACCGAGACCGACCTTCTCGAGGACGACCTTCCCGAGGAGGAGCCTGCCGATGAGGACCAGCCCAACGACGAGTTTCCCGACGAGAGCGACGAGGAGTACGACCGCCGCATGATGATCACGGCAGTCGTGGGCGCACTGGTCTTCGTCCTCGCGCTCTTCGCGGGAATCGCACTGTCGGGGGTGGGCGGCCGCCTGTTCCACCTGTTCTTCATGCCTGCCCCCATCGACGAGGCCCCTGCCACGCTCCTCGCCCCACAGTCGCCTACCCAACCAACCACGAGCAACAAGCCAAGCTCGACGTCCTCCGCACCGGTGAACGCCGGCGCCAACGCAGCCGACGTCACCGACGCCCGACCCCGCAACGGCACCCCTGAGACGCCGCAGTTCGAGGACCCCCTCGAGGAGGAGGAGCTCGAAGAGGGGCTCGAGGAGGAGCTCGAGCCCGAGCCGGAACCCGAGCCCGAGCCGACACCTGCGCCGACGCCCACGCCTGAGCCGAGCCAGCCTGCCGAGGAGGAGAAGACCTGGGTCGACGAGCAGGGCCACTTCGAGGACGTCTATGAGACCCAGCTGGTGGAGGTTGGCCAGAACTGGGTGGTCGACGTTCCGTCGGAGCCCATCGTCGAGGTCGTCGACGGCGTGGAGGTCGTGACGGGGTACACCGAGGAGCAGGGCCACTTCGAGCCCATCTACGAGGAGCAGCAGGTCGTCGTCGGCCAGGAGTGGGTCATCGACGTGCCCGGCCACTGGGAGTAGGGCAGGGGTTTGCGAAAGGGAGTATCCCCTTCGTGAAGGGAGAAACCATGACACGGGAGATTACCCTCGAGCCGGTTCGCGACGAGGGCATGCCCGCCTTTCGCCAACGCCTCCAGGACGCGTTCACGCTCGCCGCGCGCGAGGTGTTTCCCGACTTTCCCGAGGTCGTCCCACCGGATCGCGACATCGACGAGTCGCTTGCGGCGCCGGGGGCACAGGCCCTGCAGGTCGTCTGCGAGGGGGAGTTCGTCGGTGGGGCCATCGTCTCGGGCACGGGCGACAGCAGGCTGCTCGACTTCCTGTTCATCGACACCGCGCACCAGAACCGCCATCTGGGACTTGCGACGTGGCAGGCCATCGAGGCGCGCTATCCGGAGGTGCGTCACTGGGAGCTGGTCACACCCTACCACGAGCGGCGCAACATCCACTTCTACGTCAACCGCTGCGGCTTCCACATCACCGAGTACTACAACGAGCACCACACCGACCCCAACTACCCGCAGGACGAGGCGGGCGACTATCCCGGCGAGGACGGCGGGCTCTTCAAGTTCGAGAAGGACCTCTAGGACGAGGGGGCGCCCCGTCGCCCTAGAACCCCAGCTCGCCCCAGATGGACTTGACGTGCTCGATCATCTCGGGCGTGTCCTGCACCAGGCTCGAGAACGTCACGTCGTCCTTGTAGTACTTGGTGGCGTCGATGCCCATGCGCGACTGCGTCGAGTTGGGGTGCCCGCGATGTGCGAAGGGGATGGACGGGTCGAGCGCGCAGCCCCAGGTGTTGAACGGCGTGATCATGACGTCGCGGTGCGGCTGCACGCGCGAGGCGATTGCCCACTGAACCATGCCGTCGTCGAAGATGTCGATGTCGTCATCCACCACGACCACGATCTTGGGGAAGTTCGAGAAGCTGAAGAGGCTGTGCATGCACGCCTGCGGCACGCCCTTGTATGGCGGCTTGCCGGACAGCTGCACCACGCAGACAAAGCTGCCGCAGCCCATCTCGGTGACGTTGACGGCCTTGACGCAGGGGATGCCGCTGCGCACGAGCTGGGCGTGGTTTGCCGCGAGGTAGCTGATCTTGCCCGAGTAGGTGAGCTCGTTGGGGCCGACTCCCGGAGGGGTGCCCAGGAAGATGGGGTCGTCGCGGAAGGTCATGCAGGTCACCACGACGGTCGGGCGCTTCTTGGGGACCATGTCGTTGTGGTGGCCGTGGAACTCGCCGAACGGCCCCTCGAGACCCCAGTCGTCGCTGTCGGGCAGGATGTAGCCCTCCAGGATCGCCTCGGCGTCAGCCGGGACGAGCAGGTCGTTGGTGAGGCACTTGGTCACGGGGATGGGCTCGCCGGCAAGGCCTCCCGCCAGCTCGAGCTCGTCCACGCCAAAGGGCGGCTTGCCGGCGGCGGCCACCATCACCGCGGGCGGGGGCCCGATGACCGAGGCGAACGGCGTGACCACGCCCGCCGCGCGGTTCTTGGTGAGGTGGATGCCGGTGTGCTGCTCGCAGTTGACGCCGATGCGGTTCCTGCCCATGACCATCTGGCGGTAGATGCCGCAGTTCTGGATGCCGGTGTCGGGGTCGGCCGTGATGGTGACGTTCTGCGTACCGATGTAGCGGCCGCCGTCCTCGGGGCTGAAGCGCGGCGAGGGCCAGATGGTCACGTCGACGTCGTCGCCCCGCACGACGTTCTGCTGGCAGGGGGCGTTGTCGACCAGCACCGGCTTGATGTGGTTCTCGTAGTTGGTGTGGTAGTGGTCGACGATGGCCTGCAGCGTGGGCTCGGTGTCGAAGAGCATGGAGTACTTCTCGTCGCCGTACATGATGCCCGAGAGCATGGGGATCTTGGAGTCCTTGACGTGCTCGAAGAGGACTGCCGGGCCGTTTGGCCCCTGCTTGTAGAGGTGGCGCATGATGGCGGGGAGCTCGCCATCCCAGTCGACCTCGCGGGAGATGCGGTGGAGCAGGCCGCGCTCGTCGAGTTGGGCCATGAGGGTGCGCAGGTCCTTGTATGCCATGGGGGCTCCAATCGTCGGGTATGTCTTGAGTATCCGCCGGCATGCGGCGTGTGGCAAGGTTCCGTAGGACGAAAGGGGTAACCCCAACGTCTTGGCGCCAATCCGGTACCATGGGTCGTGTTCTCACCCACGGGGAGGTCACCATGGCGAGAAGCGTGCTCATAGCCGACACCACGCGCGAGGAGCGCGAGGCCATCGTGCGACAGGGGCTCTCGTTTTGCGGGGAGTCCTCCTGCGACCTCTGCAACGGCTGCAGCATGGGCGTGACCTCGGTCGACGCCATGTATCGCCCCTACATCGAGGGCGAGATGGAGCTTGCCGAGGTCAACATGGCCAACGCGGCAAGGAAGTACGTCCACGGATAGGGGTTCGCGAGGACGAGGCGCGCTACCCCTCCCGTCGCGCCTCCTCGCGGCGGATGAGCCAGGTCACGAGGAAGGTGAGCAGCGACACCGCCGCGCCCGCCGCAAAGACCAGCGAGCTGGGCGTGAAGTCGTCGCCCACCACACCAAGGCCCACCACGCCCGAGGACGCGCTCACCACCGATCCGATCCATGGTCCCACCAGCATGGGGACCAGCACCACGCTGAAGATGCGGATGCCCTGGTAGAGGCCCACGTGGTCGGGCGGGGTGCAGTTGCGGATGGCCGCGCCAAAGCACGCGACCGAACCCAGGTAGCCGCTGAGCATGAGCATGCTGCCCACAAAGACGCCCGGCGCCGCGGTGGTGACGGTGAGCAGGACGCAGCCGGTCACGAAGAGCACGAGCGGCAACGTGATGGTGGCCGAGAAGCCCAGGCGGTCGACGCGGCGCCCGTAGAGGATGGTGAACGCGGAGGCGATGACGATGCACGGGGCCATCACCAGCACGTAGCTCTCGCCCAGGATGTAAGGAAGCCGCAGGTAGAGCACGTAGTAGGGCATGAAGACCTGCATGGCGCAGGCAAAGACGCAGTAGGCGGCGAGCACGAGGTAGAGCAGGCGGTTCTCGCGTACGGACGACAGGCGGAAGCCATAGGAGAGCTCGTCGAGGTAGCCCTTGTCGGCCTGCGGCGTCGGCGAGGACTCGTCCATGAGGGCGGCGGCCGCGATGCCCGTGGCGATGACCACGCCGCCGATGATGGTGAAGAAGAGCGGGTAGTCGTAGGTGACCGAGCCGTCGTCGCCCACGATCATGAGGAACATCGCCCCGCCAAAGACCACGAGCATGGAGAGGAGCGGCATCGCGGAGTTGACGCCCTCCACGCGGCCGCGGTTGGTGTCGTCGGTGATGTCGGTGAGCCACGCGTTGAAGCAGGCGTCGTTGGCGAGGCTGCCAAAGAAGGTCATGAGGCAGTCGAAGGCGATGGTGAGGGTGATGCCCAGGGCCGCGGCGGCCGCGGCGTCGCGGGCGAGCGCCCCCGAGACCCGCTGCAGCACGGCGAACGCGCAGATGGAGAGGCCCCAGACGAGCGTGCCGGCCACCACGAAGGGCTTGCGGCGCCCCACGCGGTCTGACCAGGTGCCCACGAGCAGCGTGGTGGCGGTGGCCGTGGCGGCCGACGCGCTCACCATGAGGGCGACGTCTGAGAGCGACGCGCCAAAGGCGTCCTGGATGAACAGGTTGAAGAAGTTGTTCTCGACCGCCCAGGCCACCTGCCCGACCAGCGCGAGCAGGACGATGACGACCCAGGTGCGGCCGTCGAGGCGGGCATTGCCCGTGCGTGCGTCGTTCGTCTCCATGCGACCTCCCTCGAGCGTGTGCGTCCGAGCCAATCATAGCCCTCACGGGAGATTCGGCGTTGCACATTCACGTTCAATTGTTATAGTACAGATAGAACAGATGCGGCACCAAGGGGTGCCGGGAGAGACGAGGTGTTGTCATGGAGAAGAGGCGTCCGCTCATCTACGTGCTCGTTGCCTATGGGCTTGCGTGGGCATACTGGCTGCTCGTGAGCTTCCCGCTCTTCCGTGAGCAGGGTGGCTACACGGCGGCCGTGCAGCTCTCGGTCGCCCCCGGGATGCTCTTCCCGGCGATTGCCGTCGTGCTCACGCGCCTGTTCACGCGCGAGGGCTTCAAGGGCCTCTGGATCGTGCCGCGCGACCTTGGCCGCACCTGGCACCTCTACGCGGTCGCGTGGGTGGTCCCGCTTGCGCTCGTCATTGCCGGCGCCGCCCTGTACTTCCTGCTCAACCGAGCCGACTACGACCCCTCGATGACGAATGTGCTCGAGACGGCGCGCCAGGCCGCCGAGGCCGCGGGCCGGGACCCCTCGGCGGTCACGACCTCGACCAACCTGCTGGCGATGCTGCCCGTCGTCCTGTTCGTCGCCCCGATCGCCAACTTCATCCCCTGCTTTGGCGAGGAATGGGGCTGGCGCGGCTACCTGCTGCCCAAGCTGGTCGAGTGCCTCCCGACCCTGCCGGCGCTGGTGGCTTCGGGCGTCATCTGGGGCCTGTGGCACGCGCCCATCATCGCCATGGGACACAACTACGGCGTGGGCTATGCGGGCTTCCCGGTCACGGGCATCTTGGCGATGTGCCTGTTCTGCGTCATCCTGGGCACCTTCATGGCCTATGTCACGCTGCGTTCGGGCAGCTGCATTCCCGCCGTCATCGCGCATGGCATGATCAATGGCTGCGCCGCGATGGGAGTGGCGTACTCGGCCACGGGCGGCAACCCCTTCGTGGGCCCCGCGCCGACGGGCATTCTCGGCGGTGCCTACTTCGTGCTTGTCGCGCTGTTCATGGCCTTCGACCTGGCGCGCAACGGGTGGCCCACGTTTGGCGCCAGGGCGGGCGGGGACGACCAGGCCGCGTGAGCCCTACGCGCGACCGACCCGCCGCACCGCGTAGAACACCGGCAGCCCGACCAGCGTGATGGCGACGCTGGCCAGGCTCATCATCAGCGCGCCCTGTCCGGAGAGGAACAGCTGGCTGGCGATGACGTAGAGGCCGCTCGCGATGGCCAGCACCGGCACCACGGGATAGCCGGGCACGCGGTAGGTGCGCTCCCACTCCGGGTGGGTCTGGCGCAGGCGCATGACGCAGGCGAAGGTGAGCGTGTAGAAGACCCAGCACGAGAAGACGCCCAGGTCGGTGAGGAGGTCGAAGTTGCCCACGACCGAGTACAGGCAGGCCAGCATGCCGATGAGGACGATCGAGTTGGCGGGGACGTCGCGGTCGTTGAGCTCGGCGAGCTTGCTGCTGCCCGGAAGTGTGCCCTGCTCGGCCAGCTGGTAGGCCACGCGCGAGCCCGACATGAGGAAGCCGTTGCCCGCCCCGATGACCGAGATGATGATGCCCACCTTGATGAGGGTGCCGCCGGCCTCGCCAAAGATCACGGTGGCCACGGCCGCGGCGGGCGACTCGAGGTTCATGAGCTGGTCGGCGGGGATGACCCACAGGTACGCCACGTTGATGGCAAGGTAGACGGCCATGATGATGGACACGCCGCCCACGATGGCCAGCGGCAGGTCGCGCGCGGGGTTGCGCATCTCGCCGGCGATGGTGCCCACGTTGGTCCAGCCCTCGAAGGCGAAGAGCACGGCCAGGAGCGTCGAGCCAAACACGCCGGCCGCGGCCTTGTCGGGACCCACCAGCGGGGTCAGGATGGGGTGTCCGCCCTCGCCGCGCAAAAAGCCAAAGACGATGAGCAGCACCAGTGGGACCAGCTTGCAGATGGTGGCCACGACCTGCATGCCGCCGGCCGAGCGCGAGCCGCGCGCGTTGATGGCGACCAGCGCGCAGATGACCACGATGGCGATGGGCAACGACAGCTGGGCCCCCACCCATTCGGCGAGCTCGCTGCCCACCTTGACGCCGTAGCCGGCCAGGAAGGCGGGGTAGAAGATGACGACCTGCATCCAGCCGGCGAGGAAGCCCAGACGCTCGTCGAAGACCTCGGAGAGGTAGGTGACCATGCCGCCGGTCTTGGGGATGAGGATGGCGACCTCGGCGAAGGTGAGTGCCCCGAAGATGCTCATGAGGCCGCCGACCACCCAGGCGAGCATGCCCATGCCCGGCGCGCCGCCGGTGGCCTGGTAGATGGCGTAGGGCTTGAAGAACACGCCGGCGCCGATGACGCAGCCCACCACGATTGACGTGGCGGTTGCCCAGCCGAGGTTCCTCTTCATCTGCCGCTGCTCTGCCATGGTGCGCTCCTGGTCCGTCTGATTGGATTGGCCTAACGATTGTAGGCGTCTTTCAGGAACAGTGACAGGTTGCGGTGTGACAAATTGGCAGGTCTGCGTTAGCGGCCCCGTGGAGTCGCTGGACAAAGGTAACAGGCAGCTTTGTCCAGCGACCCGTTAGTTCTTGAGCGAGTTGAGCGGCGCGGGGAAGCGACCGCCGCGGTGCGCCAGCACGGTACCGGCAAAGCGGTTGACCGGCATGACCGGGGCGGATCCAAAGAGCCCGCCAAACTCCAGGACGTCACCCACCTCGTGGCCGATCGCGGGGATGAGGCGCACGGCCGTGGTCTTGTTGTTGATGACGCCGATGGCCATCTCGTCGGCGATGATGCCGGCGATGGCCTCCACGCTGGTGTCGCCGGGCACGGCGATCATGTCGAGGCCCACCGAGCACACGCAGGTCATGGCCTCGAGCTTCTCGAGGGTGAGCGCTCCGTCCTGCGCCGCGCGGATCATGCCGGCGTCCTCGCTCACGGGGATGAACGCGCCGGACAGGCCGCCCACGCTGGAGCTGGCCATGACGCCGCCCTTCTTGACGGCGTCGTTGAGCAGCGCGAGCGCGCAGGTGGTGCCGGGACCGCCGCACTCGCCGACGCCCATGATCTCGAGGATGCGCGCGACCGAGTCGCCCA
>CAMPCT010000075.1 GCA_946647055.1 uncultured Atopobium sp.
CCGATCACCGCGAGGGCCACGCTCAGCGCGATGGCGGCATACACGATGAGCGAGAAGCGCTCCTGTGCCAGGCGCTCGTCGCCCTCCCCACGCGTGCGGCTGACGATGGCCGAGCCACCGGTGCCGAACATGAAGCCCACGGTGGCGAGGATCATGGGGATGGGGAAGGCGAAGTTCACCGCGGCGAGCGCGGTCTTGGAGCACCAGTTGGCCACGAAGAAGCCGTCGGTCATGACATAAAACGACTTGAAGAGCATCATCCCGATGGACGGCAGGGTGACGCGGACAAGCGCCGGCAGGGTGAAGTGTCGTGACATGTCGGTCGCCATGGGACTCCCGTGGTCGTGAGCGTGTCCGACTGACGCTATCCCATGGCGGCCGTTCGGTCAACTCCACCATGAACATCTCGTTTGCGGATGCCCTCGTGATGGCCCTATCATGTCACTTCGGCAACCGGACGAGGGGGGTCGAGCATGGTGGCGGGGGAGAGAAGACACGAGCGCACGGCCTTGGGTCTGCTCGTCATTTGCGCCGGCGGCCTCATGGACGCCTATTCCTACCTCACGCGCGGACAGGTCTTCGCGACAGGTCAGACCGGGAATGTGGTGCTCCTGGGAATCCACCTCGCGCAGCTCGACTGGCTGGGGGTCGCTCACTACCTCGCGCCCATCGCGTCCTTTGTCGTGGGGATCTTGCTCTCGAAGCACGTCATGGCGACGGTGCATGGTGGCGACCATACGCGCATGCAGCGCACGGTCATCGCCTTCGAGGCACTGGCCTTCGCGGCGATCGCCCTGGTGCCGCAAATGGCTCCCGACCTGCTGGTGAACTCGCTCATCTCGCTGTGTGCCGCGGTCTCGTTCGAGAACTTCCGAACCTTCGGGACCCGTTCCGCCTATGCGAGCATCTTCTGTACGGGCAACCTGCGCTCGTTTGCGGAGACCCTCTATGACGGGGTCGTGGGTGGCGACGCCGAGGAGGTCCAGCGGTCGCTCCGCTATCTCGCTCTGGTCGTGTCGTTTGCCTTCGGGGTCATGATGGGATTTGGTTTGGTCTCGGCCCTTGGGTCGTATGCGGCGCTTGGGGTGAGCGCCCTGTTCCTCGTCGCGAACCACTTCGTGGGGGAGTGACAGCTACCCAGCCAGGACGCCGCTCACGACCATGGTGGCGATGGAGATGATGATCGAACCCACGAAGGCATCGCCGAAGGAGTCAATCTCGATGCCCGAACCCACCGAAGCCACGGAGAGCCAACTTGCCAACTGGAGCATGAGGGCGTTCACCACGAGGTGGAATATGCCCAGCGTGAGCACGGTGATGGGCAGCGAGAAGAACTGCGCCGCCGGTGCGACCACAGCGTTCACCAGGGCGAGAGCGAGCGCGCAGGTGGCAGGGCCCAGGTACGAGCCACCCACGGCGCGGATGCCAGGGACGATGGCGATGGTGATTGCGATGGCTATGGCCGTGGCGAGCCAGGTGGCGAGAAAGCCCATGGTGCGTCCTTTCGTGCGTGGCGCGAGATGCGCCGACCAATGAGCCTTGTACCCATTTTTCACGTGACCGGGGCGTGTCCCTGCTAGACTCGAATCGTTGCGTGCGACTTACGGGAGGATTCGATGCGACTCAAGTACTACGTGGTGGATGCGTTCTGCGAGCGCCCCTTTGGGGGCAACCCGGCTGGCGTCTGCCCGCTTGACGAGTGGCTCGACGACGACCTCATGCTCGCCATCGCCGCCGAGAACCGCCTCTCCGAGACGGCCTTCTGCGTGCGTCGCCCAGACGGCGTCTACGAGCTGCGCTGGTTCACGCCCGCCGGCGAGATCGACCTCTGCGGGCACGCCACCTTTGGCACCTCGTACGTGCTCTTCTCGTTCTTCGAGCAGGATGCCGCCGAGCTGCGCTTCCATGCCCCCCTGCGTGGCTATGACCTGGTCTGCAGGCGTGCCGGGGACCTCATCGAGATGGACTTCCCCCGCATACCGCCCGAGCCCATCGTGTGCGACGAGGACTTCGCCGCGGCCCTTGGGGCCTTGCCCGAGGGGGTGCTCGCCACCGAGCGCGACCTCGTGCTCGTCTACGGCGACGAGGCGGTCGTGCGCGGCATGAGGCCGGACTTCGAGCTGGTCCGGGGCTTCTCGCGTGGCCTCTCGTGCTACGTGACAGCGCCTGCGGCGGACGTCGACTACGTGGCGCGGGCCTTCTGGCCCAAGCTCGGCATCCCCGAGGACCCGGTGTGCGGCTCCATGCAGTCGGCCCTCGTCCCGTACTGGTCGGCGCGACTGGGCAAGGACGCGCTGGTGTGCGAGGAGCCCTCGGAGCGCGGGGGGATGGTATGGTGCCGCGACCTGGGCGACTCGGTGCGCATCGCGGGACATGGTAGGCTATACCTGACGGGAGAGATCGAGGTCTGACGGTGGCCGTGGGCGAGCTCGACATAGACCGGTTGCGCGCGGGGTACACGCCCACGCGCGCCGAGCTCGTGCGCATCGTCATCCTGATGAGCGTCCCCATGATCCTGTCCGAGATCAGCGTGCAGGTCATGAGCTACATCGACGCGGGCATGGTGGGAAGCCTGGGACCCGTCGCCACGGCGTCCGTGGGCCTCGTCAACACCACCGACTGGCTCATGTCGGGCATGTGCTTCTGCGTCTCCATGGGCTTCAACGTGCAGATCGCCCAGCTGGTGGGGGCAGGCCGCCTTGACGAGGCGCGCGGCGTCCTGCGCCAGTCGATGGTGGTCACCCTGCTGTTTGGTGCGGCCATGATGGCCATCGGGCTCTCCATCGCGGGGTCGCTTCCCCGATGGCTGGGTGGCGAGCCCGAGACCTGGCAGGACGCCAGCAACTACTTCCGCTGGTTCTCGCTGTCGATGCCCATGTGGGCGCTGTCGCGGGCCCTTGCGGGTGCCCTGCAGTGCAGCGGCGACATGAGGACGCCCAGCAACCTCACCATTGCCTCGTGCTTCCTCGACGTCGCCTTCAACGCGCTCCTCATCTTCCCGGGCCTCGACCTCGCGGTGGGAGGCGTCTCCGTCCATCTCCCGGGCGCCGGCATGGGCGTGCCCGGGGCGGCGCTGGGCACCGTGCTCGCGGAGTGCGTGGTGACCCTGGGCATGGCATGGGCCCTGCTCGTGCGCTCGCCGATCCTGGCGCTGCGGCTTGGCGGCAGCTGGCGGCTGCATGCCGACTGCCTTGTGTCTGCCACCAGAATCTGCGCGCCGATGTTCCTCGAGCGCATCGCGATGAACTTCGCCCTCGTGGTGCTCACGGTCTTCGTGACCCCGCTGGGCACGCTGGCGCTCGCCGCCCATTCGCTTGCCATCACAGCCGAGGGCATCTGCTACATGCCGGGCTTTGGCATCTCGGCTGCGTCGACCACGCTGGTGGGACAGGCAATCGGTGCCAACCGCAAGGACCTCGCCGTCCGCTTCTCCAACGCCTCGCTCATGCTGGGCTCGACGATGATGGGGCTCATGGGCGTCCTGCTCTTCGTGTTCGCCCCTCACATCATGTCGCTGCTCACGCCCGACCCCACCGTGGTGGGGCTCGGTGCCGCCGTCCTGCGCATCGAGGCCTTTGCTGAGCCGCTCTATGCCGTCTCCATCGTGGGCACGGGCATCTTCCGCGGGGCGGGCGACACGCTGGTTCCCAGCCTCATCGGCCTTGGCACGGTGTGGATCGTGCGCCTGCCGCTTGCATGGTTCCTCTCCCAGAGCATGGGCCTGGTGGGCATCTGGCTGGGCATGGCGACCGAGCTGTGCGTCCGTGGCCTCATCTTCCTGGTGCGCGCACGTCGCGGAAGGTGGCTCGAGACCAAGGCCATCACGATGGGGGAGGGCTAGCGCATGTCTCGACGGACGGCCGGCTGGGGTCCTGCCTGGGCTTGGGTGCTGCTGGCGCTGTGGGTCTGCGTCATCTGGGGCCACTCGATGGTGCCCGCGCAGGGCTCCGATGCCGAGAGCCTGGCGGTGGTCGGTGTCGTCCGCAGGCTCTTCGAGCTCCTTGGCGTCACGGACGTCCATGTGATGAACCACGTCGTGCGCAAGGCGGGCCACTTCTGCGAATACCTCGTCCTGGGCCTGCTTGCGGTCAACGCGCTCCGGCCGCGGTGGGAGGGATGCCGGGAGCGACTCGTGCCCACGCTCGTCCTGGGAGCCTTCGTCCCCATCGTCGACGAGACGATCCAGGTCTTCGTGCCCGGCCGCGCCGGCATGCCCGCCGACGTCCTGCTCGACATGAGCGGCTTCGCCGTCGCCCTCGCCGCGCTAATAGCCACTAGGGGAGTATCCCCTAGTGGCTAAATTGTCCATTAGGGGAGTATCCCTTAGTGGACAATCGGTTATTCGAAAATGGCCCAGGCACGGACGGGCAGGCCCGTGGCACCCTCGATGTGCGGGTAGGCGATGAAGATGATGGCACCCGTCGCGGGGAGCTGGTCGAGGTTGTCCATCAGCTCGACCTGGAAGCGCTTGGACGAGAGGATGCGACGCTCGCAGGCGAGGTCCTCCTCCTTGACGGCCTCGGGAGAGGCGTCGGTGTCGAAGGTCTCATGGCCGATGGCCGCGACGTCGCGCTCGTCGATGAGGAAGTCGACTACGGGCAGGCTCCAGCCGGGGGCGTGCTCGCCGCCTTCCTCGTCAAAGTTGTTGAGGGCGTCGTTGCTGGGCCAGCGGTGGCCCCAACCGGTGCAGAGGGCCACGAAGGTGCCGGCGGGGATGGTGCCGTGCTCGGCCTCCCAGGCCGCGACGTCATCGAGGGTGATCGCGTACTCGGGGTTCTCGGCGACCTTGTCACGGATGTCGATGACCACGAGCGGCAGCACGTGGTCGGCGACGGAGAAGATCTCGGGGCCGGGGTCGCCGGCGGTGAAGTGGTTGGGGAAGTCGATGTGGGTGCCAAACTGGCCGGGGAACTTGAAGGTGTGGATGCGGCAGGAGAGCATCTCCTCGTCGTAGTCGAAGACGGTCTTGCAGAGCTCGACCGAATCCTTGGGGATGCCGCTCCAGAAGGGGCTCTCGTTGTTGAGCGGGTGCGTGAGGTCGACCCAGTGATAGCCCTTGAGCTCCTCGAGCTTGTTCCAGAGACCCATGTTTCCTCCTCGTGCGTCGTTGGCGGACCTGTGCCGTTTATACCATGCGTGCCATCGCGGTGGCACGTGAGAACCCTAGTAGCGGTTGTGGACGTGCTCCGCAAAGCCACGCAGGTGGTCGATGGCGAACTTGCTCCCGCCATCGAGCGTGACGATGCCGCTGTACGTGCCAAAGACCTGGTGCTGGTCGGTCACGACCACGGCCATGTTGATGAGGTCGGAGCGGTCGAGGGCGGGACGGAAGGTGAGGTCGAGCCTGCCCTCGTCGTCGGTGACGTGCCAGGGCTCGAGGTAGCGCGGCGCGCCCTCCTCGAGTCCGGGGATGCCAAAGGAGACGCGCCCGAGCTTATGGGCGACGCCATCGAAGAAGAGCATGTTCTCGCTCGCGGCGGAGGTGTCGCCAAAGCCGTACCCCAGGTTGAAGCCCACGACATGGCCCTGCTGGCGTCCCTGCGCGGCGCCCCAGAACCAGACGTTGTCGTAGGTCCACACGCCGCGTCCCCAGTCGAGCAGGCCAAATGAGTCCTTCGTCTCGAACTCGTGCACCAGCGCACCACGGCGGAAGCTGCCCCGCGCCCGCATGCCGATGATCTTGCGGTTGTAGTAGAAGGCGTGCTCGTCCTCCGCCCAGGGGGTCACGATGACCATGGAGTCACGTGGCTCCTCGTCGAGCAGGAACTCCGCCTCGAAGTCCTCGCCCGGCGCGAACTCGCGCATCGAGAACGAGAGCCGTCGCCCTGCGGGGGTGTGCGCGAACGAGACCATGCAGCGCCTGTTCTCCCAGCGGACGTCGCCCGTCTCCGAGCTTGCCGGCAGGCCCATCCTGCCCAGCGGAAGCAACACGAGCTCGCTGGTGGTGGTGTGCCCGGCGGCACGGAAGTCGATGACCGCCGCCGAGACCAGACCGATGTAGCCCAGGTCCGAGAAGGTGAGCGCCACCGCGTAGCGGTCGTCGTTCACCAAATAGTAGTCCCAGTCCTTGATGCGCAAGGGACCCGCGGCGATCCGGTCGTGGGAGTAGTCGAAGGGCGGTCGAAGGGCATAGCCTGGCTCGCGGAGCCTGCCGTGCTCGTCGAGCAGGGGACCCGTTCCCTGGATGAGGTGGTTGGCCATGGTTCCTCCTCCATGCGTGCGGCACATTCCTGCGAGAAGTGTAGCCGAGCAAATGCGCCGCAGGTGGCAGGCACGCAATGACAGTGGTGGATGGCAGGACTTGGGGCACGGGCGCACGATTATGGCGGGAGGGAGTCCGCTGCACTATCATTGACGGGGCTGAGAGGGGGCTGGGTGAGCGAGAAGTACGGCATGGGTGACCTCGACCGACGCGGCGAATCCGTGCCACGGGGCTGGTCGGGTGAGGGCGGGCGCCAGGAGGCACCGTCCCCCTTCTCGGGGCATCCGGCACCGCAGCCCACGCCTCAATCCGCGCCGCAGCAGCCCGCGCCGCAGCAGCCTGCCCAGCAGCAGTACTACCAGCCACCGGCGTCCCAGCCCGCGCCGCAGCAGCCTGCCCAGCAGCAGTACTACCAGCCACCGGCGTCACCGCAGGCGCCACGGCAGAGGAGGGGAGGATGGGGCATGAACGCCCTCGTGATCCTCGCCGCTGCCGGCGCCCTGTTCCTCATCATCCAGATGGTCATGGGCATCATGGCGATTGGGGCGCTCTCCGCGGGCCTCGTCTCGTGCGTTCGCTCCTGTTCCGACGATCCCATCGGGGACTCCCCGGAAGTTGCCTCCTTCATTGCCGACCGCACGGCCAACGAGCGCGACCTGGCGACCTTCGACGCCCTGCGCGGCTGCCTTGACTCGTTGTACCGGGACCGCGAGTCCGACGCGACGTTCTACGACGAGAACATCGATGGCGTGACGCAGGAGCACCCGATGTCCGTCGACGAGCTGCGCGCGGCGGTCGCCGCTGGCATCTGGCCGGAGGACCCGGCAGGCTATGGTGGTACGGACGGCTCGCTCGACCCCCAGACCTGGGTACGACTGGCCGAGCTCGCGCAGGACTGGCTCGAGGACCAGACGGGCGAGCGCTGGGAAGTCGTCGACTTTGCCTATCCCTTCCCCAACAATGGCCCCATCCCCGTGCCGGCGACGCGTGGGGAGGGCAGCTCGGTCACGACGCGCCTCCACTGCACGTCGGGGGAGGACACAGGCCTCTACGTTGACGTCAGCTACTACCGCTGGCGGCGTCCGACGACGTTCGAGAGCAACCTCGACGCCCTGCGCGCCCAGCTTGACGAGCGCACCGGCGTGCTGCGACAGGTGCAGGAGTCGGACCTTCTGGCAGGGCGTCGCTTCCTCGTGGACGGCTCGGAGCTCTTCCTGTGGTCGACAGGTGACGATGACGAGCTGCGTGACCCTGACGCCTTCGTGGCGTTTGCCAACGAGGCGATGACGCGGCTGCCCATCAACTCCGTGTCGCTCGTGGCGAAGGACGCCCCGGTCATGGTCGACTACGACTCCGCCTCGTTTGACTATCCCAGCAGTCGTCCCCGCTCCATCATGTCCCTGGAGGATGCCCAGCAGGCCTTCCTGCGTGCGGGAAACGTCTGCTCCTTCGACTATGCGAGGTTGGACCTGCTGCTCAGGGGAAGCAGCTGGCAGGGGCAGGAGATTGGCGTCGACGACCTCTACGGCGAACTCTCTCCCAGGATGCTCGAGAGCACGGACCACTACGACAACCCCTGGCCCGCCGTGTGGGACAGGATGGTGTATGACGAGGGGCTGACACGGGTCGTGGCAGGCGCGCTGGAGTGCGACACCTCGGACGTGATGGCGCTCAGGACGTTCGACGTCTCCTCGTCTGGTGACGAGACCACCACGTACTTCGTTTTCGTTCGGGAGGGTACCGTCCCCGAGACGCATGCGTTCTGCGCCGTCGCGAACGACTTGCGCGACCTCCTCTGGGGCTACGTGGACCAGTCGTGCGAGGAGGGCCGCGTCACCATGTACCTGGCGCTCTATGTCGTCGGTGACGAGGGGCTCGTTGACGCCTCGGGCGAGGCACGGAGCTTCGCCGACCTGAGGGAGGCCGTCGTGCGAGACCCTGCGTCCGTCATGGGATGGTCCTGCCAGGTGCGCCTGCAAGGCAACTCGTCGTACGTCCTCTGGGGCGCGGGGGAGGAGCCCCATCGGTACGACTGCGAGGTCTGGGAAGTCGGGGGCACCGTGGCACGCTCCCACGAGTGGCGCTACGAGGAGTGAGGCCACCCGGGGAGGGACGTGCCGCTAGGGGGCCGCGTGCCCCTGCCCCTCCTCGAGCCGCAGCTCGTGCAGGACCGACCACGCCATGGGGATGGTGACGAGCCCCGTGATGACGTCGGTCACGGGCTGGGCGACTTGGACACCAGGCAGGCCGAGGAAGTGCGAGAGCACCACCACGACCGGCCCCAGCACGAGTCCCAGACGGCAGGCGCCCAAGATGGTGGCCCGCCACATGCGACCCGAGGTCTGCAGCAGGAAGTTGGTGATCATGGCGACGCCCGTGAGGGGGAGCGTGAAGCTCACGAGGCGCAGCGTTGGCGTCGCGATGGCCACGACCTCGGGGTCGTCGCGGAAGAAGCCGATGAGCTGCGGGGCGAAGGCGCAGGTGAGACATCCGATGCACAGCACGGTGACGAACACCGTCCTGATGGTGAAGAAGTAGCCCTCGCGGATGCGGTCGTACTTTTTGGCCCCCAGGTTGTAGCCCACGAGCGGCTGGAAGCCCTGGCCAATGCCGATCTGCACGAAGTTGCCGATGCCCGAGATGC
>CAMPCT010000076.1 GCA_946647055.1 uncultured Atopobium sp.
CTCGGCGCCCCCAAGTCCGCAGACTCTGGCGAGTACATCGAGGCCACGCTTTCGGAGGACAACAACTGGACGTATACCTTCGAGGACCTGCTCAAGTACAACGACGGCGAGGAGGTCGAGTACTCCGTCGAGGAGGTCGACGTTCCCGAGGGCTACGAGGCTAGCGTCACCGGCGACGTCGCCCAGGGAATCACCGTCACCAACAGCCATACCCCCGAAACCGTCTCTGTCAGCGTCACCAAGGTGTGGGCGGACGCCAACGACCAGGACGGCATTCGTCCCGAGTTCGTCACCGTGAGGCTGCTTGCCGACGGCAAGGACACCGGCAAGACCATCAAGCTCAATGGAGGCGCGTGGGAGGGCACGTTCGAGGACCTGCCAAAGAACGCAGCTGGCGTCGAGATCGTCTACACCGTCGAGGAAGTCGACGTTCCTAGTGGCTACGAGGCTTCCGTCAGTGGTAGCGCGGCGAATGGCTTCACCATCACCAACAGCCACACGCCCGCTCCTGCGCCCAAGCCCAACCCCAACCCCAAGCCTACGCCCAAGCCCAAGCCTGAGGTCCCCAAGACTGGTGAGGACGCACCCATCATCCCGCCTGCAGCCCTACTGCTTGCCTCTGGAATGATGCTTGCGGCGGCGGCAGCGATGCGCACGAAGCGTGGCGAGCGTCGATAGGTAGACAAGGACATAGACGGATGACGTCCGTGATCCGTTGATGAAGAGGGGGCTTCCTTGGAAGCCCCCTCTCTTGCGTGCGAATGTCGGAGTTGTCAGCGTCTCGCCCTAGAAGGACTCGCGGTCGGTCGCGCTGGTGCCAATGCCCGTTCCCTCGCCGCTGGACGAGATCTCGTAGCTGTAGCCCGACCTGAGCTCGAAGGTCTCGCTGCCTCCAAAGCTGCACCGGTAGTAGACTCCATCGTCGCCAAACATGTCGTCCTCGCCAAACCACAGCTCGCCATGGGCCTCGTTCATGCGATAGGTCCCTGCCGGGAGATTGACGGTTGCGGAGCTGTTGGGGGAGATGAAGACGGTCCTCACTAGGTCGTCACCGGAGTAGATCTTGTAGTAGACATACGAGCCGCCCTCCTTGATGGTGAGGGGGACGGCGGTCGAGGAGTAGTCGGGGTTGCTGTAGACCACGCCGGTGCTCGGGAAGTCCACCACACAGGCTGCGGCACGCTCGCCAAAGTCCGGCAGGCCCTCATAGGAGCGCCCGACGAGCGTCATGAAGAGCTTGTACGCCTCATAGTTGCTGCCTTCGGCAAGAAGCGCCTCGGCCTTGTCGGCGGTGACGTGGGTGTCACATTCGAGCTGGAGGTCAGCGGCGTCCTTGAAGCCGTTCTCGGCAAGCGGGGCAAAGGCCTCGCTCGCCTCGCTCCAGCTGCCCGCGGCCATGAGGTCGGCTGCCGTGAAGTAGGCGGAGTTGTCGCGACAGTTCTGGGCAGCCTCCTGCGCGGCGCCCTCGTGAATCAGGTCGTAGGCCTGTGCGGCGGCGTCCCATGCGGCGGGATCCTCCCCGGCCTTCTCCTCTGCTGCCTGAGCTGCCAGCCAGAGGTTGGCCCTCTCAGCCATGGCTGCGGAGTCCTCGTAGTCCTCGAGCTCTGTAAACGCCTCGACGGCCGCTTGGTACGACCCGCCAGCATAGAGCTCCTGGGCCTGTGCGTAGGCCTGTGCCAGGGCTTCGGCACGCTTTGTCTCGGCGACGTGGTAGGCGACGCCTCCGGCAACCGCGAGGACCGCGAGGATGCCCACGATGGCCATCCAGAGCTTCGACTTCTTCTTGGGTGGCTCGGATGGCGCGATTGGAGGCTGCCCGACGGGTGCGCCCATATCGACCACCGGAACGGGTTCGAATTGCGCGGGTTCGACCTGCACGGGCTCGACCTGCGGAATCTCCTGCGTCACGGGGGGCACCGAAGCCGTGTCGGTCGGAGCGGGCACGGGGACGGGCTGCACCACCGTCTCGGAAGGGGCTGGGACAGGCTCGTCCACGATTTGCCTGGCACCGCAGTACTTGCAGAACTTGACACCATCGACCAGTTCCTGGCCACACGATACGCACTTCATGGCATGACTCCCTCGTGTCGTGGCGGAGTGCGGGAGCCGTCTGGTGCTCCCTGGCATAGGCCAATGATAGACCCCAAAAGGGGATGGCACGTCACGAAGCGCTAGCCTGTGGCTCCAGCGTGCGATTCTTGTCCGCGAAGCGTTCTGGCTGGGAGAGGGCCATGTCACCGTGGTCCATGCCCACAAGTTCCTCGAACTTGGCCTGTCCCGCGGGCGCTAGCGTCGCATGAAGGCGGGCATGACACCCTTGGCCGAGGCCTCGGCTATCTGGAACAGGGCATCTGCCACCGCGTCTTCGGCAACATCGCCAATGTGCCAGCGGGCGGCGCGTGCGATGGCATCGCTGGCGTTTGCCACGGCAACCGAGTTCTCCACCACACCAAGCAGCGCGAGGTCGTTCTCGGAATCGCCAAAGGCAGCGACCTCGTCCAGGCCCACCCCCAGGTGCTCTGCGAGAATCTGGATGCCCCGGTCCTTGCCCCAGCCTGCGGGGACCAGGTCTATGAGGAATCCTCCCTCGACGGGAAACACGAAGTCGAACATGGGGAATCGCTCCCTCAACGTGGTGCGCAGGTCCCTCATGTCCGCCTGCGGCATGTCGCAGCGGAGGTTTGCCTTGATGCAGCGGTCCCAGTCGAGACGCTCGACGACGCGGATGGCGTCCCCATAGATTCGTGGGTTGGCCGCGAGCTCCTCCTTTGTCGCACCAAGGTGGTAGGCGGTCCCATCCTCCTCTTCCTTGCGGGGCAGGTCATCAAGGTCATAGACCGCCAGCACGCAGCCGGGGATGGTGCGCAACAGTCGCGCCATCTCGTTGATCGCCGCCACGTCGAGGGGTTCCACGTGCACGAGGCACCCGTCCACAAAGACCATCTGTCCGTTCACGAAGGCGCCTGTCTGGTAGCAGGCCTTGTCTGGCCCAAGCATCCAGCGCATGGCCGAGGGCGGCCTGCCCGTCACCGGCGCAAAGCGCACGCCCGCGGCAAGCAGTGCGCGCACGCCCTCGAGGGCGTGGTCGCTGGCGGTTCCGCCGGCGGGGAGGAAGGTGTTGTCGAGGTCGGTTGCGACGAGCCTGATCATGGGAGACCCCCTCTTCCCTCCGTGAGGATGGGCGGGTCGAACCGCCACACCGTGTAGTGCTGATGGCACTGGTATACCTTGATCTGCTGGTTCCGCGCGTTGCGGTAGGTGTAGAACGTGCCCTCGCGCTCCTGGGTCCAGCCAGGACGGCCCTGGTACCACCATGTGTCACCGTTGTCCGACATGTGGACGACGGTGCAGGGATGGTCGACCTTCTCCTCGACGGCCTCGATGAAGCGACCCAGCACGTTGGGGTCGAAGGGGTTGAAGAGGTAGAAGTGCGTGAAGGGGCTCAGGTCGAGGTCGAGCACGCTTCCCTCGACCACCTGGAGCTTGTCATATTTGGCCGACCATGACCGTGCGACCGCCGCCATCTCGGGGTCGAGCTCGACGCCGGTCACCCGTCCCGGAAGCCCCTGCCACAGGAAGTAGGCGAGCACGCGCCCCTTGCCGCAGCCCACGTCGAGGAGGTGGGAGTTCTCGTCAAGCTCGAGCTGACCAAACAGCTCGTCGAGGACGAAGTAGAAGGTGGGGGAGGAGCCATGTGCGCCTTTCTCGGGAAGCCGCGCCTCGTCGGTGGCAAAGAGGGAGACACCGCAGATCGCGCGGTCTATCTCGTCGTCGTGGGCGACGAGGTCGGCCTCGGAGCAGATCAGGCGTTCCTTGCGCTTTGCCATGACAGGGTCCCTTCGTGTGCCGGTTGCGCGCCTAGATGATTCCCAAGGGGATGAGCGTCACCAGCAACAGGGCGTCGAGGCCCCAGATTCCCAGCAGGAAGCGGTTGCGCCTTGTGGGCTCCCAGTCGGGCACGTAGTTGCTTGCGAGGAAGAAGGGGATGTAGGTGGTGACGAAGACGGGCAGCACGCCCCACCACTTGTAGACCCATATGAACGAGTGGTTGCTGGTGGCGGCGAGGAAGCTCTCGACCAGGGCGAAGAGCAGGGCCATGCTGATGGCCCCGGCCAGCTTGGCGCTGATGCCCCCACGCCCGTCCTTTGCGAAGTAGCGGGCGCTGGGGTCCTTGGGAAGCATCTTGTAGGAGATGATGCCTGCCAGCGAGAACATCATGGACAGCTCCCAGCACACGCCGATGAGCAGGATGAAGGTGGTGGACTCGTTGCTCACGGACCACAGGGGATAGCCGGAGAAGTGGGCGATGATGGCGTTGCAGATCTCGTAGAGCCAGTGCACGCCATAGAGGGCGAACCCCGCGAAGATCATCTTGAACTCGCCCTTGTGGAATTCGCTCCAGTAGACGTAGAAGACCACCGCCAGGATGAAGATGAAGGTCCAGTTGAAGTTCTCCGTGCTCCGGACCACGATGGCGTCCACCAGGTCCTTCGCTTCCTGCGAGCCGTCACCCCAGAACTGAAACATGGTTCCCCCTTAGTCCGTTCGTGCCTCCATGTGTGGTGACCCATTGCCTCGATTGTATGCGTTTGCGATGCCGCATCCCCTTGTGGGATGGATGGCAAGGCGGGTGGATGCGATTGATGCCATTGCGGCCGCAGCTCCTTGCCCCCATATGACAAAGCGTTATAGACTGTGCTGATGATGGCGCATGACGCGCACGATCGGTGTGACTGGGGAGGCAATCATGGCTACGGAGGTCATTTCCGAATCCGCCCTCGATGACTGGCTTCTCGAGCCCGACTGCCCCCAATGTGGCAGCGAGGACGTGAGGTGCCTCGAGACCCATCCCGACGGCACCAAGCTGTGGTACTGCAACACCTGTGGCCACACGTGGGTCGAGTAAGGAGGCATCGATGATGCGTAAGACTCTCGAGACCCCCTTGGGGACCATCGTCTACTGGGTGAGCGACGAGGTCGATCCCACCTTGCCCTGGCTCGTGTTCCTTCCCGGCCTCACGGCGGACCATCGGCTGTTCGAGCGCCAGATCGCGCACTTCGAGTCCCGTGCCAACTGCCTCGTGTGGGACCCTCCCGCCCACAACGAGTCGAGGCCGTTCGAGCTCGACTTCACGATGGACGACATGGCCCGCTGGGTCCACGACATCCTTGCCGCCGAAGGCGTGGACTCGCCCGTGCTCGTGGGCCAGTCCATGGGTGGGTATGTCTCGCAGGCGTTCATCGACCTCTATCCCGGGGAGGCGGCCGGCTTTGTCTCGGTGGACTCCGCCCCGCTCAAGAGCAAGTACTACCCCAGGTGGGAGGTCGTCGCGCTGCGCCACACCAAGGGCATGTACCAGGCCATCCCCTGGAAGATACTCAAGCCGTGGGCAGAGCGCGGCGTGGCTGAGAGCCCCTACAGCCGCGCGCTCATGCGGGCCTTCATAGAGAGCTACGACAAGGACGAGTACGTGGCGCTTGCCGCCTTTGGGTACCGGCTGCTCGCCGATGCCATCGAGGCGGAGCGTGCCTACCAGATCGACTGCCCGACCGTCCTCATCTGTGGCGAGAAGGACCATGCGGGCGACGTGATTCCCTTCAATCGCAAGTGGGCGGCAGGGGAGAACCTCGAGCTCGTCTGGATTGCCGATGCGGGACACAACTCAAACACCGACAAGCCCGACGAGGTCAACCGCATCATCGAGGGGCTGCTGGCGAGGGTGTGATTCCCCCTTGGTGTGTTCAAGTGCTGGTTCTTAGGCTGATGTGCCCTTGACTCATGCTCTCTGCCCCGCATACTTGTCTGGATGCGCACGTGCACGCTCGAGGCCAGGGGAGGAGACGCTTGGGTGACAAGGGACATAGCAAGGACGGGCTGCTCGGCAGGCTGATTGCCCTCTTCGTCGCCACGTTCACCATCAGTGCGACGGCCAACTCGGGCTATGCCATCATCGCGGTGATGAAGGATGACTTCGTCAACAAGCGCAAGTGGTTCACCGAGGACGAGATGGCCGACTACATCGCGATCGTCCAGAGCGCTCCCGGTCCCATGGCGGTGACCTCGTCCATGGTGGTGGGCTACCAGAGCGCGGGGCTCGTCGGCTCGTTTGCCGCGGTGCTTGGCGTCATCCTGCCGCCCTTCCTGGTCATGGTGCTGGTCACCGTCTTCTACCAGGCGATTGTCAACAACCCCTACGTGACCATCTTCATGCGGGGCATGCAGATGGGCGTCGTGGCCCTCTTGCTGGACATCTGCATCGGTCTCTTCCGCAACGCCACCAAGGAGCCGGGCATCTACCCCCTCGTGGTCATGGTCCTGGCCTTTCTCTACGTGAGGTTCACGGGCTGCTCGATCATGTGGCTCGCGCTGGCCTGCGGCATCGCCGGCGCCGTCAAGGCCCTGCTCGTCAAGAGGGAGGTCGAGTCCCATGAGTGACCTCGGCCTCCTCTTCCAGGTGTTCCTTGCGTTCGTGCGCGTGGGGGCCCTTGCCTTTGGTGGGGCATATGCCGCCATCCCCTTGGTCGAGCAGGAGGTGGTGGTCCGCAGCGGTTGGATGACCTACACCGAATTCATGGACCTGTTGGCCTTGGACGAGATAACCCCCGGCCCCATCCTCATCAACAGCGCCACCTTCGTGGGCATGAAGGTGGCGGGCATCCCCGGTGCGATCGCGGCTACGCTGGGCTGCATCGTGGTGCCCTGCGCCGTGGCCATGACCCTGCTGCTCATCTTCCGCAAGTATAAGGACACGCCGGTGGTCAAGACCATCGTGCTCTCGCTCAAGTGCATGGCGCTGGCGCTCATAGCCTCGACCATGGTCAAGCTGGGCGTGCAGGCGGTGGCGCCACAGGCCCCGTCCTTCGACGTGGCATACGGCGCCTATGTGGCGCTGGTCATGTGCGGTGCCTTCTACCTCATCAACCAGCGGCACCTCAAGCCGCTCTACGTCATGCTGGGATGCGGCGTGGTCAACGTGGTGGCGCACCTGCTCGTGCTCTAGCGCCTGGCCGTCGCCTGCCTGACAGTGGCCCTGTGCGATACTGGGGGCATGGGAATCTGGGATACCTGGGAGGCGTCCATGGTCAAGCTCATCCTCACCGACATCGACGACACGATCAAGCCCATGGACAGCCCCGCCGTTCCCCAGGAGGCAATCGATGCCTTCCGGGTTGCGATGCGTGCGGGCATCGTGGTCGGACCAGCGACTGCGCGCGGGTATGCGTGGACGCGCAAGTACTTTGTGGGTGCCGAGGACTGCTGCTCCACGATCCTCGCCACCAACGGGTCCGAGGTGTACCTCGAGGGTGAGAGGATCTTCGCCGCACGACTTGCCGCCGAGGACCTCGAGGAGGTGCGTTCGTACGTCGCTGGCGTTCCCAGGGCGGGACTTCTTGTCTTTGACAACGAGAGCACGCCGCTGCTGGTGGAAGGGGTGCTCGAGGACCTCGAGGTCGCGTTTCCCGCCTATGCGCGGGCGTCCCGTCCCGTCGACGGCATCCCCGGGTTCGACATCGTCAAGGCCGGGGTCTTCATAGCGGAGGACCGTGAGGGCACCTGGGCCTTCGTCGACGAGCTCAACGAGCGCTTCGACGTCTTCGACTTCGACTACCCCAAGCCAGGCTGGTCCAACATCATGCCCGCAGGGTGGAACAAGGGCGCGGCCATCAGGTTCCTTGCCGAGAGGATCGGTGCCTCCCTGGACGAGGTCGTGATCTTTGGCGACGCGGGCAATGACATCCCCATGTTCGAGGTCGTGCCCAACTCCGTCGCGGTGGCCAACGCGACGCCTGCCGCCGCTGCCGCCGCCCGCTGGCATATTGGACCCTGCGAGGACCATGCCGTGGCAACCGCCATCCAGGAGCTCGCGCGAGGCGCGTGGCCCTTCGTGGAGTAACCCACCGCGCAGGATGGTCGTCCTTCCCCTGCGCTAGACTAGACGACGTGAGAATGCCCGCCGACATGATCGGCGGATACCAGCGCTTTGGGAGGCAACCCATGGAATACGACGTCATCGTCATTGGTGCGGGCCCCGGTGGCATCTTTGCTGCCTACGAGCTCACGAAGCTTCGTCCCGACCTGCGCGTGGTGGTGCTTGAGGCTGGTCACGAGCTCTCGCGTCGTCGCTGCCCCATCGCCGAGGGTCGCGTCTTCACGTGCATCGGCTGCAAGCCCTGCTCCATCATGAACGGCTTTGGTGGCGCCGGCGCCTTCTCCGACGGCAAGTACAACATCACCAACGACTTTGGGGGCACGCTCCACGAGTTCGTGGGCAAGGGCACCGCGATCGAGCTCATGGAGTACGTCGACCAGATCAACATGGACCATGGCGGCGAGGGAACCAAGCTCTACTCGACCGCAGGCACGGCCTTCAAGAAGCTCTGCATGCAGAACAAGCTCACGCTGCTCGACGCCTCCGTGCGCCACCTGGGCACCGACGTCAACTACGTCGTGCTCCAGAGCCTCTACGACGACCTCTCCGACAAGGTCGAGTTCCGCTTCGACTCCCCGGTCGAGAGCCTCGAGGTCATCGAGGGCGGCTACCGTGCCAACCTTGCGAACGGGTCGGTCGAGGCCCCCTCGTGCGTGGTCTCGGTGGGGCGCAGCGGCAGCGCGTGGATGGAACGCGTCTGCATGGACCTGGGCATCCCCACGCGCTCCAACCGCGTCGACCTGGGCGTGCGCGTGGAGCTTCCCAGCGTGATCTTCGACCACATCACCGACGAGCTCTACGAGAGCAAGATCGTCTACCGCACCGAGAAGTTCGAGGACAACGT
>CAMPCT010000077.1 GCA_946647055.1 uncultured Atopobium sp.
ACCTCGACGTCGAGCTCCTCGCGCAGCGGCGCGGCGGAGCCGACCTTGATCTTGATGTCCTCGGCCGTGCGCTCGCCGATGGAGAGGTTGTAGGCGTCGCGCA
This sequence comes from uncultured Atopobium sp., assembly GCA_946647055.1. The sequence continues at coordinate 104 of CAMPCT010000077.1, forward strand.
CGTGCTGGAGGATGGTCTGGTCAAACTCGTCGCCGGCGATGCGGATCGACTGGGAGACGACGATGCCGCCCATGGCGATGACCGCGACCTCGGTGGTGCCGCCGCCGATGTCGACGACCATGGAGCCCGTCGGGTCCTCGATGGGGAGGTCGGCGCCGATGGCGGCAGCCATGGGCTCCTCGATGAGGAAGGCCTGGCGGGCGCCGGCGGTGATGGTCGCCTCGAAGACGGCGCGCTTCTCGACCGAGGTGACGCCCGAGGGGACGCAGACCACGACGCGCGGCCTGGGCGACCAGGGATAGCGACGCTCGCGGGCCTTCTCGATGAAGTAGCGGAGCATGACCTCGGTCACGTCAAAGTCGGCGATGACGCCGTCCTTGAGCGGGCGCACGGCCACGATGGAACCGGGCGTGCGGCCGACCATGCGCTTTGCGTCCGCGCCGACGGCGAGGACGCGGTTCTCGTTCTTGTCGATGGCGACGACGGACGGCTCGTTGAGCACGATGCCCTGTCCCCTGACAGAGACCAGGGTGTTTGCCGTGCCGAGGTCGATGGCGAGGTCGCCACCATACTCACCAAAGATGGCGTCAAGGATCGACATGGTGCTCACGCCCTCCTCTCGTAGTGACTGGGGTCATGGAGCCGACGGCCTAGCCGGCGGCTTCCTCGGACTCGGTGGACTCGCCCTCTGCGGCCTCGCCCTCGATGGCTTCGCCCTCGGCCTCCTCGCCCGTCCCGAAGGACGCGGAGTCGCCCTCGACGGCGGGATAGACGAGCTCGACGCCGGTGATCTTCCAGGTGATGCCGTCACGCGCCAGGGTGATGGTGTAGTTCTGCTCCCCACCCGAGGGCAGCGTGGCGGTGGCATAGGCGGTGGACGAGTGCATGTCCTGGTCGACGCCGTCGATGGTCACCGTGGAGCCCGAGGGGATGATGAGGCGGATGGAGTCCTTGTCGTCCTGGGTCACTCCCTCGGCAAGGTACTCGCCGATGTCCTCGTTGTTGGTGATGGCCTGGAAGAGCGACTCGATCTGCGCCTGCTGGGTGGGCCAGCCATAGCCACGGTAGTAGGCGTAACCTGCGGCTGCGGCAGCGAGCAGGGCGATGATGAGGAGCGTGATGAAAATCTTGAGGCCGGTGTGGTTGTGCTTGCGGCGCATCTTGCGGTACTCGCGGTCCTGCTGCATGAGGTCCTCTTCGGTGACCTCGAAGAATCCGGTGTCCTCGGGCGAGGGCATCATCTCGCCGGACTTGCCGAGCGGGTCGAGCGGGTCATAGCTGCCGGTGCCACCGTACCCTGCGGACGAGAGGAACGCGTCGGTGTCGGACGGGGCCTTGGCGGCCATGGCCGCGACGGCCTTCTGCGCCGCGGAGAGGGAGGCCTGCTGCTCGGGCGTGAGGGCATAGGAGCCGTCCGCCGTGGCATGCGAGAAGGAGTCGATGGCCTCGCTCATGCGGTTGGCGGCGACATAGGCGGAGCCCAGGTCGGCGAAGATGGCGTTCTGGCTTGCGGCGGGCGTGGCGAAGTCGAGGGCCGTGCGGTAGGCCTCGACGGCGTCGACGGGACGGCCGAGCTGCATGAAGCAGCTGCCAAGGCGCTCGAGGGCGACCGCGGGGTCGGGGTTGGCGTCGTCGATGGCGGCGTTGCGGAAGGCGATGCCAGCCTCGCGGACGTTGCCGCACCCGAGCTGCGCGTTGCCAAGGGCGAGATAGGCCTTGTAGGGCGTGGGATACTCGGGGTCGCGCGTGGCGGTGGTGAGGGCGGTCACGGCTGCCTGGGCGTCGCCTGCGGCGAGAAGCGCCCTGCCCTGGTTGCACGAGAGCGCGCCGACCTTGCCGTAGGCGCGGTCGTTGAGCGCCGACGCGTAAGCGGAGGCGGCATCGCGGTAGCGACCGAGCTTCATGAGCGAGTTGCCCAGGAGGTGGTCGACGGCGCCCGAGATCTCCCCGGCGGACTTGCAGCGTGCGAGCCCCGCGGCGGCGGTGGCCCAGTCGCCCCTCTGGTAGGCGGCCTTTGCCTGTTCGAATGCCTGTTGGTCCACTTTGTCTCCTTACGTAGGGCCCTGTGGGTCACGCCACTAGGCGCCGTGCACGATCCTGATGGTCTTGATGAGGGAGCCGGCCCTCAGCCTCGCGATGATCGGGAAGTCCTCCTCATCGGCCTTGCCGAAGACCGTGTAGCCCGAGTCGAGGGCATGCTGGGGGCCCAGGCACAGGTAGAACTGCGAACCCGCGGAGTCGGGGTTCTGGGAGCGTGCCATGGCGAGGGCGCCATCGACGTGGCTGTTGCGCGGGTTGGTGGTGTACTCCTGGCGGATGCGGTAACCGGGACCGCCGGTGCCGGGACGGCCCGAGGGGCCGGGCATGCCAAGGGCGACCTGCTCGGGCGTCATGTCGCGGGTGTTGGGGCAGCCGCCCTGGATGACGAAGCCGGGGACGAAGCGGTGGAACTTGAGTCCGTCGTAGAAGCCGGCCTCCGCAAGCTCGACGAAGTTGCCCACGTGGATGGGGGCGCCGGCGCCGTCGAGGGTGACGTGGACGTCACCGAGGTCGGTCTCGATGACGGCACGCTCGTCGCCCGTGGGCACGTAGCTGGGAACGTACAGTGGGTCAGGCATGAAGCCCATAGCTTCTCCGTTCTGACAGGCGCATGACTGCACCAAAAAGTACATAGCTCTTCAATGATACCAGCATCTACCTGCGTTCACACTATCGGCACGACAGGGGCGTCATGACTGCTCGGGGGGCTGGGGCTCCCAGCCGACGTAGCGGTCGTGGAAGAGCGACATGTAGGCGTTCCTGCCCAAGTTGTTGTCGTCTACGGCGAGGGCGGCCGTGATCTCCCCCGACGCGGCAGAGGGGTCGTCGTAGGAGAGCGACACGTCCCACGCCGCCGTGAGGGTGTCCGCCCTGTTGCGGAGCCAGTTACCCAGCGTCGACATGTTCGCGGCGTCCTCCGCGTAGACGCCCGACGAGACGTCCACCTGCTCGAGCTCGACGAGGATGTTGCTTGCCTCGATGGCTATGGCGTACGCCTCGTCCCTGCCCGCCTGGCGCTGGTCGCGGCTTCCCGTGGTCGCGACCTGCCTGAAGCCGTCCACGTTCTCGTCGACGCGGTCGGCAAGCTCGCCGAGCCTCGCATAGATGTCGTGCAGCTGCTCGTAGGTCGCCTCGTCGCCAGAGATGACGTCCTGTGCGTCGACGGGCGTCGAGTCCTGGCCGGAGAGCGTCTCTTTGAAGCCGGGGAACCCGGCGTGGGAGGTGTCGCGCTCCGTCGTGGCGCGCTGGTCGTATGCCTCGGCGTTCCAGGGATGCGTGACGGCAAGCACGGAGCCACCCACGACGAGCAGGGCGAGGATGGCGACGAGGAACAGCGGGAAGGGCCGGGGAACCGCCTGGGCGGCCATGACGTCCTCGCGTCGCTCCCCCTCCGCCGAGATGGCACTCATGATGCGGGGGATGACAGTCGTCTCGTCGGACGGGGCGCCGCGGCCCTCCTCGACCTCGGGAAGCTCCTCCGCCCAGGCAGGCGGCTGCGACGCCGCGGGGCGGGCGACGATGGGGGTCCCGCACGAGGGACAGCTCGCGGACCCGTCGGGGACCAGCGCGCCGCATGCGGGGCAGTAGGTGCCCTCGAGGCGTGCGAACGAGCCGGTCATGGAGAGGTCTGCCCTGCAGGCAGGGCAGACCACGGAGTCATCGGGTACGAGGGTGTTGCAGAATGGGCAGATCACGAGAGCCTCCGGTGCTGGTGTGATTCGTGGTGTGGGTCTGGTGGCCTGGTGTCGTATCTTAGCAGTCTGTGTCCCGTTGGTCGAGTTGTCCGAGGACGAAGGGCAGGATGCCGCCCTCGCGGAGGAACGCTCCCTCCATGGGGGTGTCGACGCGGACCGTCACGTCAAAGGAGACCGTGGTCCCGTCGGGCCTCGTCGCCGTGACCGACGCCGTCCTCGAGGCGGGAAGCCCCCCGGAGAGGTCGACGGGAGAGACCGTGAAGGTCTCGTCACCGACGAGGCCGAGCGACGCCGCACCCTCACCCGCCATGAACTCGAGCGGGAGCACGCCCATCTGCACGAGGTTCGAGCGGTGGATGCGCTCGAAGCTCTCGGCGATGACCGCCCTCACGCCCAGCAGCAGCGGGCCCTTTCCCGCCCAGTCGCGGCTCGAGCCCGAGCCGTACATCTTGCCCGCGACCACCACGAGCGGGGTGCCCTGCTCGCGGTATGCCTCGGCGGCGTCGAAGATGGAGACGACCTCGTCGCCGAGCGGACCGCGCGTCCACCCGCCGGCACGCCCGCCGGCGAGCGCGTTCTGGAGCCGCACGTTCGCAAAGGTGCCGCGGGCCATGACCTCATGGTTGCCACGCCGCGACCCATAGGTGTTGAAGTCGGCCGGGCTGGTCCCGCGCTCGGCGAGGTAGCGGGCCGCCGGGGAGTCCTTGGCGATGGTCCCCGCCGGCGAGATGTGGTCGGTGGTGACGAAGTCACCCAGGAGCGCGAGGAGGCGCGCTCCCTCGACGGAGACGACGTCCTGCCGGCAGGCGATGTCGAAGTACGGGGCGCGCCTTATGTAGGTGGAGGCGGGGTCCCAGGGGAAGGTGTCCGACGCCGAGGAGGGGATGTCCTGCCATGCCTCCGAGCCGTCGAAGAGCCCCTCGGTGCCCTCGGCGTAGACGGATGGGTCGAGGACGCGCGCGAGCGTCTCCTCCACCTGGGCGGGCGTGGGCATGACGTCGGCGAGCATGACGGGGGTGCCGTCCGCGGCGATGCCCAGGGGCTCGCACGAGAGGTCCGTGCGCACGGTTCCCGCCAGGGCATAGGCGACCACGAGCGCGGGCTGCGCCAGGTAGTTCTGGGCGACGTCGGGGCTGATGCGCCCGTCGAAGTTGCGGTTGCCCGAGAGGACGGAAGCGAGGTCGAAGTCCGCGGCGGCAGCCTTGAGCTGGGCGTCTATCTCCCCGGAGTTGCCGATGCAGGTCATGCACCCAAAGCCGCACGTGGCAAAGCCCAGCTGGGCGAGGGGCTCCGTCAGCCCGGCACGCTCGAGCAGCACCTGCACGGCATGGCTGCCCGGGGCGAGGATGCGCTTGACCCACGGCTTCGCGGAGAGCCCGCGGTCGACCGCCGCCTTGGCGAGGAGGCCCGCGGCCACCATCATCGCGGGGTCGGTCGCGGTGGTGCAGCTGGTGATGGCGGCGATGGCGATGGTTCCGTGCGAGAGGACGTGGTCCTCTCCCCCATAGCTCGCGACGAAGCTCTGGGCGAGGTCGCGGCCCGCCTGTGCGCAGACGCCCTCGAAGCGCTCGCGGAGGCCCTGGGGGGTCACGCGGTTGTGCGGGCGCGACGGGCCGGCGAGGCTCGGCTCGACCGTGCCGAGGTCGATCTCGACGACCTTTGCGTAGGAGCGGCCCTCCGGCGTGCCGAACGTCCCCTGGAGCGCGTGGTAGGCGCGTGCGAAGGCGACCTCCCCCTCGTCGCGTCCCGTGAGCGTGAGGTAGCGCACGACCTTGTCGTCGACGGGGAAGAGCGTGGTCGTGGCCCCGTACTCGGGGGTCATGTTGGCCACGCAGGCACGCTGCGTGGCGGTGAGGGTGGCGACGCCGTCGCCGGTCGCCTCGACGAGCATGCCCACGACGCCCTCGGCGCGCAGGCGCTGGCAGACGACCAGGGCGAGGTCCATGCCGGAGCAGCCCTCGGGAAGGGAGCCCGTGAGGCGCAGCTCGACCACCGGGGGGACGAGCATCGAGATGGGCTGTCCCAGGGCCGCGGCCTCGGCCTCGATGCCGCCGACGCCCCAGCCGAGCACGCCGATGCCGTTTGCCGTGGTGGTATGGGAGTCGGTGCCCACGAGGGTGTCGTAGCAGGCCGTCTCGACCTCCCCCGCGGCCAGCGCGTCCACCGCGACGACGCGGCAGAAGCGCTCGATGTTGAGCTGGTGGCAGATGCCGCCTCCCGGCGGAACGATCTCGACGTTGTCGAAGGAGCGCGACGCCCACTTGAGGAAGGCGAAGCGCTCGCGGTTGCGGTCGGCCTCGATGCGCTCGTTCTCCTGGGCGGCGGCGGGGCAGCCGACGACGTCGGCGATGACGGAGTGGTCGACGACGAGCGTGCAGGGGATACGCGGGTTGACGAGGGTCGGGTCCATGCCGCGCCTCGCCGCCTCGTCGCGCATGGCGGCGAAGTCCACGAAGACGGGGACGCCCGTGAAGTCCTGGAACAGGACGCGGGCGGGCATGAACTCGACCTCGGAGCCCTGTTCGCCCGCGAGGCCGGCGCTGACGACCCTCCAGGCGGCCTCGACCGCGACGTCGTCGCTCGCCGCACGCCTCACGACGTTCTCGAGCAGGATGACGAGCGCGTTGGGCAGCCTGTCCGCACCGGGGATGCCCGAGACGTCGTACGCGGAGCGCGTGATGCCCCCGGCCTCGAGCGTCACGGGCCTGCGCGCAGAGCGCACGGCCTGCGCGAACTCGGTGGACGGACTACCGGCTTGGTACGTTCCTGACATGTTGCTCCTCCAGACTCCGTGCGAACCTGACGAGCCAACCTCCCTGCGCGAGGTCCTCGTCTGCCCGATTGTAGAGCCACAGGAAGAGCAGCACCGCCACGACGCCCAATATGATGCCAAGAGTTGACAATGCGGGTGACGGGCTCGCTATGTGGAAGAAGGGTGCGGCGATGGTGCAGCCCACCACGACCATCGACGTGACCACGACGAGCAGCACCTTGCGCAGCGTCGTCATGGGCTGTGAGATGCGCACGATGAGGGCGATGCCCACCGCGCTGGTGACCACGGTGCAGATGGTGGACCTCTGCTCGAAGCCAAGCCCCAGCGCCCTTCCCGCGAGGATGGCGACAAAAAGGAGCGCCGACACCGCCGCCGACGCGGGCAGGGACCGCGAGAGCACGCGCGCGAGGAAGTCACCCCGCACACGCTCGTGGTTGGGCTCGAGCGCCAGCACGAACGACGGAATGCCGATGAGCGACGTCGAGACGAGGGTCATCTGGACGGGGATGAAGGGATACGGCGGAAGCAGGATGCAGATGAGCGCGAGCACCGCCGAGAAGACCGTCTTGACCAGGAAGAGCGAGGCGGAGCGCTCGAGGTTGTTGATGGACCGCCTGCCCTCTGCCACCACCTCGGGCATGTGCGCGAAGTCGTTGTCAGCGAGCACGACCTCGGAGACGTTGCGCGCAGCAGCCGAGCCTGACGCCATCGACACGGAGCAGTCCGCCCTCTTGAGCGCGAGCACGTCGTTCACCCCGTCGCCGGTCATGGCGACCGTGTGACCCATCTCCTGGAGGATGGTCACCATCTCCCGCTTCTGCTGCGGGGTCACGCGGCCGAACACGCGCGCCTCCCCCAGCGCATGGCGGAGCTCGTCCTCGTCACGCAGCGTCGAGGCATCCACGTAGGCGTCTGCCCCGGGTATGCCCACCGCGCGCGCGATCGCGGACACGGTGCGTGGGTCGTCGCCGGAAATGACGCGCAGCTCGACGCCCTGCTCGTCAAAGAACGCGACGGTCTGCGCCGCCGTCTCCCTGATCTCGTCGCGGATGCCCACGAAGCCCAGCACCCGCGGCTCGCCGACGATGGCGCCTCCCTCGTCGAAGCCATCGACGCCCGCGACCACGAGCACGCGCTCGAGCTCGTCGAACCGTCGGATGACGCCTTGCAGCGACCCGGTTCGGTCGTGGCCGAGGACGAACTGCGGCGCCCCCATCACGACGGCACGCCCCTCCGCGCCGACGCAACCCGACCACTTGCGGGACGAGTCGAACGGGATGGTGCGCACCACGTCCCCCGCAACGACACCAGTGGCGGCGACATGGGCCATGACCGCACGGGCGGTCTCGTTCGCGTCGCCCTCGCTCGCGCGTGCGATGAGGGCGAGCGCCGACAGCGCGTCCGCCACCTCCTGGCCCCCGTCCTGCCCGTCGGGTCCCAGCACCCGAGACACCTCCATGTGCCCAGAGGTGATGGTCCCCGTCTTGTCGAGGCAGAGCGTGTCCACGCGCGCGAGGGTCTCCACGCAGTACTGCTGCTGGACGAGGACCTTGCGCGAGGCGAGCCGCGTGGTGGCGATGGCGAAGACGGTCGAGGTGAGCAGCACGAGCCCCTGGGGGATCATGCCGACGAGCGCCGCCACGGTGGAGAGGACGGCCTGGTCGGGCGTCGAGCCGGTCGTGATGACGGTGCTCGCGAAGAGGCCGATTCCCAAGGGCGCCATGATCACCGTCGCGAGGCGGATGATCATGGCCAGCGTGTCCTGGATCTCGGACCTGACCGGCTTGACGTACTTGGCCTCGCGGTTGATCGACGCGGCATAGGACTGGGCGCCTACGTGCGTGACGCGGGCGACGACCTGCCCGGAGTCGACGAAGCTCCCCGAGAGCAGCTCGTCTCCCACCTCCTTGTGGATGGCGTCCGACTCGCCGGTGAGCAGGCTCTCGTTGACCGTCGCCGACCCCCGGACCACCACGGCGTCAGCGGGGATCTGGTCCCCTCGCGACAGGATGGCCAGGTCGTCGAGGACGAGGGCGTCGACGCCCACGAGCGCCTCCCCACCATCGCGCAGGACTCGTACGTCCTGGCGCGTGAGGATGGAGAGCCGGTCCACCATGCGCTTGGCCCTGATCTCCTGGAAGGTGCCGATGGCGAAGTT
>CAMPCT010000078.1 GCA_946647055.1 uncultured Atopobium sp.
CTGCTCAACCCCATCACGCCCGACAGCTTCAAGATCGCCGCTCCCGAGGGTGCCAAGAAGGTCAAGGTCAAGTGCATGGACACCCTGCCTTGGATTCCCATCACCCAGCCGCGCGAGGTCGAGCTCGAGTGCGAGGACGGCTACGTCAAGTGCGACGTCGCACAGGACGTCCTCTACATCGCGCAGGTCGAGCGCTACGCCAAGAACGGCAACGTTGGCAAGGCCTTCATGGGTGGCTTCCACCTCACCAGCGGTGCTATCGCCTCCAGCGTGGGCCACGACAACCACAACATCATCGTCATGGGCACCAACTTCGAGGACATGGCTCTCGCCGTGAACCACCTCGTCGAGATTCAGGGCGGCCAGTGCTACGTCGAGAACGGCGTCGTGGTCAAGGACATCCCCTACCCCGTCTGCGGCCTGCTGTCCGACCTCTCCTGCGACGAGCTCGCTGCCGAGAAGGACGCGCTCAACGCCGCCCTTGCGGAGCGCGGCTGCATCATCCCCATCACCTGCATGTTCCTCTCGTTCATCTGCCTGGCAGCCCTGCCCACGCTGGCCATCACCGACCACGGCTTCATCAACGTGCTGACCATGCAGATCGAGGACCCGATCCTCGGCGTGGTGGAGTAGCCCGTGGGTTGCCTGTAAGACAGCAAGGCTACCTCCAATGTCCCCACTGGGATGGGGCGTTGGGGGTAGCCTCTCTTGTCTTGCTCGAAAGGAGACACCATGCCCAACACTGTGACCCAGGCTTTCCTGGGCTCGTTTTTCCACACACCTGTCTACGGTGACTTCGAGTACCTCGAGAACGCGCTCATCGAGGTCGACGCTGCGGGCACCATCGTGCGCGTCATACGCGCGGATGACCCAGCACAGGCAGGGCTCGTCTCGGCCCACCGAGAGAGCGGTATCCTCATCGAGCTCGGCGCAGACCGCTTCGGCCTGCCCGGCTTCGTAGACATCCACGTCCACTCGTCGCAGTGGCCTCAGGCGGCCCTCGCCCTCGACGAGCCCCTCTATGTGTGGCTCGATCAGCGCACCTTCCCGCTCGAGTCCAAGTACGCCGACGTCGACTTCGCACGCATGGTCTACGAGGACCTCGTCGAGCAGCTGCTCGCCCGCGGTTCCACCACGGTGGTCTATCAGGGCAGCGCCCACCTCGCCTCGAGCATCGAGCTCGCCCGCATCTGTGCCGAGAAGGGCCAGCGCGCCATGGTGGGCAAGACCGTCATGGACGACCCCAAGAGCTGCCCAGACTACTACCGCGACGCCAGCCCGCAGGTGGCCATCGACGAGACCGAGACCTGCATCCGTGAGGTCGAGGCCATCGGCCGCGCCAGCCGTGCCGGCGTCTATCCCATCGTGACCCCACGCTTCATCCCCAGCTGCACCGACGAGGCCATGCTGGGCCTGGCACGCATGGCCGACAAGTACGACGTCTACGTCCAGACGCACTGCAACGAGGGTCAGTGGGAGCACGACGTCGTGCTCGAGCGCTATGGCAAGACGGACCCCTACGCCCTCTACGACCTAGGTCTCCTTCGCCGCAAGTCCATCATGGCGCACTGCCCCTTCGTGACCGAGGAGGAAGGCGCGTTCATGGCCGAGGTGGGCGCCACCATCGCGCACTGTCCCATGGCCAACTCGTACTTCTCCAGCTCCGTCGCCCCCATCCGCCGCTTCCGCGACCAAGGCATCCGCGTGGGCATGGGCACCGACATCTCAGGTGGCTATAGCCCCAGCATGTACGAGGTCATCCGCCAGACGGTGCTCGTCTCACGCCTGCTCGAGACTGGTGTCGACGCGATGCGTCCCGAGGCCGAGCGTGGCCTGGGCGAGGCGCGCCTGTCATTGTCCCAGGCGTTCTGGCTGGCCACCAAGGGCGGTGGGGAATGCCTTGACCTCAAGGTCGGCTCCCTCGAGCCCGGCTATGCCTTTGACCTGCAGGTCATTGACGTCAAGCGTCGCGATGGCGACCTCACGGGCTTTGGTGTGTTCGACTCGCCGGCCGACCGTCTGGCCCGCATCCTCTACCGCTCCACACAGGACAACGTCCGTCAGGTGTGGGTGCAGGGCGAGCTCGTCCGCGACAAGGACGCAGAGTAGCACCAAGAGAAACGTCGTTCTCAGGTGGAGCATCGTCCCCAGGGCGATGCTCCACTTCTCTGTACAATGGACATATGACCAAAAGACGACGCGATAACACCTCCGATGACCTCGAGCTCTTTGCGCGATGCGCAGCGGGCTTCGAGTCGGTGTTGGCGGACGAGCTGCGCGGACTTCACCTGCGGCGCGTTCGCCCACTCAAGGGAGGCGTCGCCTTCTTTGGCACCCAGGCCGATGCCTACCGCGCCTGCCTGTGGAGCCGCGTGGCCACCCGCATCCAACTGGTGTTGGCGCGCCTTGACGCACATGATGGTGACGCGCTCTATGCGGGCTGCGTCCGCTTCCCCTGGGAGGAGCACGTGCAAGCTGGCGACACCATCGCGGTCCAGGCGCACGGGACCAACCCGAGCCTGCGCAACACCCAGTTCACCGCCCTCAAGGTGAAGGACGCCCTCTGCGACCGGCTACGGCAGATGCGCGGGAAGCGGCCGGACGTAGATGCCCACGACCCCGACTTCGCAATCGACGTCTCGCTCCACAAGAGCCATGCAACCATTTACCTCAACCTCTCCGGACAGTCCCTGCATCGCCGTGGGTACCGTGAGCATGGCGTCCAGACCGAGGCCCCACTCAAGGAGACCCTTGCGGCAGGACTGTTGCTCGCCGCCGGTTGGGACAGGCTCGCACACGACAGCGCTGCCTTTGTCGATCCCATGTGTGGCTCGGGCACGCTGCCCATCGAGGCCGCCCTCATCGCCGCGGACATTGCCCCCGGACTCCTGCGCGAGCGTTGGGGATTCCATGGCTGGGCGCGCCATGACGATGCCATCTGGAAGGACCTTCTCGACGATGCCCACAGGAGGGCCGAGCGGGGACGTGCCTCATGTGCCTGCGTTCTTCTCGGTGGCGACCTCGACAGTCGCCCCGTTGGCATCGCTCGCGCCAACGCGCTGCGCGCGGGTGTCTCTGATCTGGTCCATATCGACGTGGCGAATGCCTCCACGCTCGGCATGCGGCTCACAGAGATCTGCGGAACCATGCCCGAGCGCGGACTCGTCGCAACCAATCCGCCCTACGGCCATCGTCTCCAAGAGGCCTCGCAACTCCCTGCGACCTACGCCGCGCTCGAGGAGGGCCTTGCCGACCTTCCTGTCGGCTGGCGCATGGCCATCATCACACCTGACGCTGGTCTCGACACCGCCTTGGGCATGGCCGCAAGCCAGACCATCCCCTGCTTCAACGGACCCATCGAAACCTCGGTGCGACTCTACGATAGCGTGCGTGCCAAGCGCACCGAGGTCACGGCGACCTCGCTCTCTGGCCGACAGAGCACCGTTGCCGTCGCAGAACGCAATAGCGAGCAGTTCGCCGCGCGCTTGCGCAAGGTCGCGAAGGAACGGGCAAAATGGGCGCGTCGCGGCGATGTCACCTGTTACCGAATCTATGACGCCGACCTTCCCGACTACGCAGTCTCGGTCGACCTCTTCGTCGATGTGGAGACGGGCGAGCGCTTCGTGCGTGTGGAGGAGCGACCGGCACCGGCCTCCATCGATGCCGACCGCGCGGCACGCCGCTTGGCCGATGCGCTTGCCATCGTTCCCGCCGTGCTCGATGTGGACCGCTCCCATGTGGTGACACCGAGTGGAGATGCGCGCGTCATCCGCGCACGTGAGGGCAGCCTTGCCTTCGAGGTCAACCTCGCGGCGCGCCAGGACACAGGACTGCCCCTTGACCTGCGGTTTGTTCGCGAGATGGTGGGTGAGCGAGCGGCTGGGAAGCGATTCTTGAGCCTGGGATCCTACGCCGGTGTGCCCGCTGCGTATGCAGCTGCCGGCGGAGCCATGAGCACCACGACGATTGACGGAGCGTCTTCCTACCTCGACTGGGCAGAGCGCAACCTCAAGACGAATGGGTTTGCGGGCAAGCGTCACCGCCTCGAGCGGAAGCTGCTGACAGATACCGTCTACGACCTCGTGTATGCAGACGTCTCCGCACTTGCCGGGCTGGGTGTGACCGACTTGACTACGTTCCTCGCACCGAGCGGGACGGTGATTCTTGTCGGTGGACCGCATGCGACCATACCCGACATGCCCGGCCTCTCCGTCGAGGACGCGACCGCACGCACCATCCCCCACGACTTCGAACGCACACCCAAGATTCACCGCTGCTGGCTACTTCGGAACTGATTGCAGCCCGAACACCCCACTAAACACCGGATACGGCTCTATAAAAGCGAGCTGTACCCGGTATGGCTCCGGATGTGCACGCCGTACCGGGTCTCGAGAGGGATAATTGGGCCTCTGGGCCGGATACGGCTCTATAAAAGCGAGCTGTACCCGGTATGGCTCCGGATGTGCACGCCGTACCCAGACGGAACGGCGCAGCCCGCCTAGATTAGCTTGCCCTCGCAGTGGTCGACCATATGCTGGATCATCTGTGCCACCCATCCGGTGAAGTCACGCTTGCGCGACTTGAGGGCACCGTCGACCAGCTCGTCGTAGGAGACCTTGATCTTGGAGAAGCGACGCACGGTGACGATGCCGTCGCGCGTAAGGCAGCCCTCCTGCACCCGAGAGGCATTCAGGCCCATGAGGATGCGCGGGTTGAGCATGACGTGTGCGCCGCCGTTGTCATCGAGGTAGACGAACATGGCCTTGGCCACCCCCAGCTGGTTGGCCGCCAGGCAGGCCCCGTCATCGAGCGACTGAACGGTGTCGATGAGGTCCTGCGCAAGCTCGGCGTCCTCAGCCGTGGCCTTCTCACATGGCGTCGAGAGGATGGCCTCGTCGCGTACCAGCTCCTTGATCATGCGAACTCCCTTCGAAATGGGACGAATCCTCCGTCCCTTTGTCCCAGCTAGAGAAGCGCCAGCAGGAAGGCCACGATTGAGCAGACCGCGGCCACGACCGGCAGGCCGGCCCCATACCAGGCAAGCGCAATGCCCACCACAAGCGCCACGGCACCAGCAAGCGGCGTACCCGCGCTGTCGAGGATTGCCGGGAAGGTCATCACGGCGAGCGTGGCATAGGGCACGTAGGTAAGGAACGACCTGATGAAGCGACTCTCGACCGGCTTGCGCATGAGCGTGACCGGCGTGACGCGGATGGTGATGGTGACGGCAGCCATGACCAGGATGGAGAGCCAGATCCTATCGGGCATCGTTGGCCTCCTCCCCCGCAGGGCGGTTGTCGTCGCCCACAGGCGCCACCACGGCGGCAATGCCAGCAATCACGATGGTGAGGATGATGGTGCGGGTACCGGGGGTCCAGGCGGTGGTGAGTGGCACCAGGACGCCAAAGACGTAGCTCGAGACGAAACCCGCAATCACGCAGACCAGGACCACGCGACTCTTGCGGGCCTCGGGCATGATGATTGCGAGGAACATGCCAAAGAGCGAGACCGACAGGGCCGCCACCACGTTTGCCGGCAGGGCATTGCCCGCGATGACGCCAAGGGCCGTGCCCGTTGCCCAGGAGGGCATGGAGATGGCGATAGCGCCGTAGGAGTAGGCGGGCACAAGTGGGGCCGGTCGTGCGATGGCGATGCCAAAGATCTCGTCGGTGATGCCGTAGCCCACGCCGATGCGGTTGAGCGTGCTCTCGTTGGGGTCGAAGCGCTGTGCGAGCGACGCACCCATGAGGAAGTAGCGTGCGTTGGTGACCAGCGTGACGAAGGCGACCTCGAAGTAGCTGGCGTTGGCGGCAATGGCCGAGAAGCCCGCGTACTCGCCCGCACTCGCAAGGTTCATGGCACTGGCGACAAAGGCCTGCCAGGCGTCGAGGCCGGCGTTGCGCGCGGCGATGCCCAGCGAGAAGGCCACGGCAAAGTAGCCCAACGCGATGGGAATGCCATCGCGCACGCCCTCGAGAAAGGGCGAGGTCCTCTTTGTGGACTCCTGTGTCACCGCGCCTCCGCACGCAATCATGGTCAAGTCAGACAAGTGGTAATTGTACTGTCACCCCACGCCAAGGGGCCCCTCCCCGCCATTCTTCGGGAAATGAGCAAGAGAGGGGCCGCCGACACCCGGTCGACGGCCCGACAAGCCCAAAGACTCATGTCTCCTGCATCTAGAGCTGCAGATCAAGCCACTCGATGAGGGTCTCCTCGACGTCAAACTTGATGTCGTCGTAGTTATGGATCTCATGACGGTAGCCACTCCACAGCTGAGTCGTGACGTCGTGCCCTGTGTCATGCAGCCAGTTGGCACACTGATAGACGCCCGCACCAAAGTTGCCCACCGGGTCCTGGTCGCCTGCAAGCAACAGGATGGGCAGGTCCTTGGGAACCTTCTCGGCCCACTCGGTGCCCTCGATGCAGAGCATCATGTCGATGAAGTCGCGCATGCTGATGTTGTGCGTGGGATGCGTGAACGCATCGAACGGATCCTCGGCGTGGTCCTTCTGAACCCACGGGTCGTGGCAGATCCACTCGTTGCCCAGCTTGGCACCTTCCTCGCAACGTGCGAACATCCAGCCAAAGAGCGCCATAGTGATGGCCGGGTCGCTCTCGTGAGCCTTACCGGCCTGGACCAGGTCGTCTGCCATCTTGCGTGCCTCTGCCGTGCCCTCGAAGACGCCCGTGGTCCCACAGTAGACGACGCCCTGGAGCAGCTCGCCGTACTTGGCGGAGAAGTCGCGGGCGATCATGGAGCCCATCGAGTGGCCAAACATGAAGTACGGCAGGTCGGGGTACTTCTCGACCACGACGTCGTGAAAGAGCTTCTCGTCCTCCATCATGGTATGCGGGCCCGCGTCGCCCCAGTCACCCCAGGTGTCGTTGGCGATGGCCGTGGCGCCATGTCCCACGTGGTCGTCGGCCGCCACGATGTAGCCGGCATCCATGAGGGCGACGATCATGTGGAAGTACCTGCGCGAATGCTCGCCAAAGCCGTGGACGAGCTGGACGATGCCGGACGGCGCGCAGGCGGGAACGTAGATCCAGCCGGTCACCTCGTCACGGCCATTGCTCGACGCGAACTTGACCTCGTGAAGCATGGTGGGACTCCTTCCCTCGTGGCTTTTCCTTGACCCCATTATGGGGTGCTGCACGAGGGAAGGCGGCGTCGTTTCGGCAGGCGAGCCCGGCATCTGGATGCCCGTGACGTGCCCCTTAACAACCCCTCTCCCCCTCCCCACCAAAATAGTGGCAAAGAACTCACGCTATAAGAGCGTTTGCCCAGTTGAGCATTCGATGATCATGCGTTTTTTGCCACTATTTCCTGGGTATCTTCTCTGGATATCACCCCGGCGTCCACGCGTGCCGCTGCCAGAGAAGGGAGATCAACGAATGGAGCTCGCACTCACCGGCCCCTCCGCCCTCGCGGTCCTTCGAGCGCTCAGGACGGGCACCCTCCAGGGAGGTTTCCCCGAGAAGCGCGCCGACCTTGTCTCTCCCAGCCCACACCCGTTCAAACGGTGGGTGCGGCGCGCCATCGACCTGGGCTCTCTGTCCAGCATCGTCACCGCAACACCGGAGTCGCCGCTTCATGTGGTCATCCCAACTGCCAAAGACCGAATCAGGGTGCCCGGCGTGCACTGCACCCTCATCGAACACGGCCTGCCTAGGGACTCGTTTGTGCCTATTGACGACAGGTTGCTCATTCCTTGCCCGGAACTTCTCTTCTTGGAGATGGGTCGCCACATGGACCCCCTTCCCCACCTCATGCTGGGTCTCGAGCTATGCGGCACCTTCTCGCGCGACCCGATCGACCCTCTTGGCGGCACCGCCGCCCTCAACATCGAACCCGTCACCTCGGCAGACAAGATTCGCGACTACGCGGCATCATCCAAAGTCCGCGGGCATGGCCAAGCGCGGTCGATCGCCGACAGCCTGGCAGACGGCTCATGGTCTCCGGGCGAGGGTTTGGTCGCCGCCTTCGCCGCCCTCCCCTTCGGAGAAGTCGGCTACGGTATCGGTCCCATCAGCCTCAACCACCGGCAAGAACCTCCAGGGGAGCTCAGGGACCTGATGGCCAAGGGCTCGCGGGTCCCCGACATCCTGCTGGCAGGCACCACGGTCGGCATCAACTACGACGGCGAAGGCCACCTTGACCTTGCCAGCATGGAATCAGTCATCAGGGAGCTCGACCTCCACCCCGAGAACGCAACTATCGCCAGAGAATACGAGCGGGTTCGCCGCGCCATTCGCAAGAAGTACGTCGACGACCGCCGGCGCGACCGCGAGCTTGGCGTCGCGGGACTCACCGTCCTCGTGGCAACCAAAGAGGACCTCTACGAGCCTGGCGCCTTCGATCGTCTCATGGGCCAGTGCACCTACGCCCTGCAGCGCGCCGGAGTCAAGGGTCTCGACTGCCAGATGTCGGCGTTTGGGAGCAAGGCGATTCGGCGCACGCGCAGGAGGATGCTCGACGACGTCCTTGTCGGAAGGAGCAGAAAGGGCGTCATCATCTGAGAGGTGGCCAGCCGCCGTTCTTATCAGCAAAATAGTGGCAAAGAACTCACGCCATGAGAACATTTGCCCAGTTGAGCAATCGATGGGCGTGCGTTTATTGCCACTATTTTCCGAAAGGTGCCGGACGAGGAGCCGCGAGGTGCTGGACGAGGAGCCAGACGAGGTGCCGCGAGGAACCGCGAGAGCCCCGTTCGTGCTACATGTCTTCGGCCGTCTACTCCGGCACG
>CAMPCT010000079.1 GCA_946647055.1 uncultured Atopobium sp.
GATCAAGCACTTCGCCTTCAACGACCAGGAGAACCACCGCGGCGACGGCGGCATCGACCGCTCCGTGGCCACGTGGGTGGGCGAGCAGGCCGCGCGTGAGATCTACCTGCGCCCGTTCGAGATGTGCATGCACGCTCCCGATGTCGAGGAGACCTACTACACCGTCGACGAGAGCGGCACCTACACGCTTCAGACCCGCACCCAGCGCACCGCCCAGGGCATCATGACGGCGTTCAACCGCCTGGGCGCCACCTGGACCGGCGGCAGCTACCCGCTCATCCAGCAGCTCGTGCGCGACGAGTGGGGCTTCGACGGCTTCATCATCACCGACTCCGCCAATGCGGGCAGCCCCGCCTTCGACCAGAGCCAGATGATCCGTGCCGGCGCCGACGCGTTCCTGCGCTCCAACGAGAACACCTACCTGTTCGATCCCACCAACGCGGCCGAGTACCACTACGCCCGCGAGGCGGCCCACCACCTGCTCTACACCACGGTCAACTGCCGCGCCATGAACGGTGCCATCCCCGGCAGCGTGTACAAGCCCGGCATGCAGCCGCTCGACAAGATCCGCCTGGCCGTCAACGTCATCGGTGGCGGTGGCATTGGCGCCATCGCCATCACCGGCTGGCTCAACCACCTCAAGCGCAAGAAGGAGCGTCTCGAGGCCGCGGCCGAGAAGGTCACCCAGGCCTAGACGTCAACCAGACAGCTCCCCCCAGAGGGCCCCGCTGTGTGCGGGGTCCTCTTTTCAAACGACTGGACACAGGTGCCTGTTACCGTTGTCCAGTCGTCGACATGTTGCCCAAAGGCCCAAAAGCGGGCTCTGGGAAGCCTCGTTTTGGTCTTTTGGGCAACATTGGGTCTCGGGCAAGCCATGCTGCCCCGGCCTGTGGCTCCGCTGTGTGCCGTTGCTCCATGCGCTCGGATGTAGCCCGCTGGCAGGTATACTAAAGAGTTACGGGACAAGCACCGGGAGGCTCAATGGAATCCCTGTACACCAAGTATCGTCCGACGACGTTCGACGAGGTCGTGGGCCAGAGGCACGTGGTCGAGACCCTCAAGCGCGCCGTGCTCGAGGGACGCACCAGCCACGCGTACCTGTTCTGCGGGCCACGCGGCACGGGCAAGACCACGCTCGCGCGCATCCTCGCCAAGGCCCTGCTCTGCGAGCAGGGACCCCATCAGCTGCCCGACGGCACCTGCGCCCAGTGCCAGGCCATCGCGACGGGCAGTCACCCCGACGTCCTCGAGATCGACGCGGCAAGCAACACGGGCGTGGACAACGTCCGCGACCAGATCATCGGGCGCGTCAACTATGCGCCGGTCATGGGCCGTGCCAAGGTCTACATCATCGACGAGGTCCACATGCTCACCCCAGCGGCGTTCAACGCGCTGCTCAAGACCCTCGAGGAGCCTCCGGCCAACGTCACCTTCATCCTGTGCACCACCGACCCGCAGAAGATCCTCGAGACCATCCTCTCGCGCGTGCAGCGCTTCGACTTCCACGCCATCTCGGCGGAGGAGATCCGCGAGCACCTCGTGTATGTGTGCGAGCAGGAGGGTTTCACCTACGAGGACGCGGCGCTCGACATCGTGACCCAGCACGCACGTGGCGGCATGCGCGACGCGCTCACCCTGCTCGAGCAGCTGGCCACCTTTGGGTCTGGGAGCATCCGTGCCGAGGCTGCCCGCAGCCTCAAGGGCGAGACGTCCTCCGCGCAGCTCGCTCAGGTCATGACCGCGATTGCCGGACGCGACGTGCCCACGCTCTTCGGCGTGGTGGCCGAGCTGGTCGATGGCGGCCGTGACCTGCTCCACTTCACGAGGGAGCTCGCAGGCCGCGTACGTGATGCCTACGTCGTCTGCGTCGCGGGACCTGCGGCGCTTGGCGAGCAGGGAGGGGAGGCCGACGAGATTGCCGCCGAGGCGCGCGCCTTTGGGCATCCCGACCGTCTCGCGCGCGTGCTCACCGTGCTGGGTGACGCTTCGGCCGAGATGCGCACCGCCCCCAACCAGCGCCTCGTTCTCGAGATTGCCCTGACGCGCCTGGCACGTCCGGAGTCCGACCTCACGCTCGAGTCGCTTGCCGACCGGCTCGCCGTGCTTGAGGCGAAGGTCGCGCAAGGCATGGTCGCTGCCCCGGCGGCACCTGCCGTCGTGGCGGAGAAGCCCGCGCCTGCACCGACGCCTCAGCCAAAGCCCGCGCCCGTTGCCGCGCCCACTCCCGCGCCGACGCCCAAGCCTGAGCCAGCACCTCAGCCTCGGCCCAAGCCGTCGCCAGCACCTGCGGCAGCGCAGCAGCCCGCGCCTGTTGTCGCGCCTGCATCTAGGCCCGAGCCAACACCGCAGCCTGCGCCCGCGCCTGTCGAGAAGCCCCTCCCGGCGACCATGGCCGAGGCGGGTTCGCTCCAGCGCAGGTGGAAGGAGGTCGTCGAGAACCTGCTGAGCCACGAGACGGCAAAGGGCTCGCTGCTGCTCAATGGCGTGGCGACCTCGGACGACGGGTCGAGGCTCGTCATCACGTTCCCCAAGGGGTCATCCTTCGCCATCAAGATGCTCCAGCGCACCGACGTACGTTCCACGGTGCTTCCCGTCATCGAGCAGGTCTTTGGCAGGCGCGAGGTGAGCTACGTCGAGGGAGACACGTCCTCGGTCGCGGCACCGCCCATGCCCGCCCCGCGTCAGGTGGTCGCGCCACAGCCCGCGCCTGCGCCGCAGCCCATCCCGACCGCGCCTGCGGCATCTCCGCAGCCCATCCCCGCAGCTCCCGTTCCGGCCCCGCAGCCCATCCCGGCAACCCCTGCGCCCACAGCCGCCCCAACGCCGACGGTCGTGGCCGCCCAGGCCTCGGCTCCAGCGCCGATGCGCCAGCCCGCGCCGGCACCGCAGCCCGCTCCCGCACCGGCACCGCAGCCCGCTCCCGCGCCGGCACCGCAACCTGCGCCGCAGCCCGTGCCCACGCCGGCAGTGGCACCCGAGCAGCCCAAGCCCGCTCGCAAGCGTGTCGACCAGGTCGAGAAGATCGCGGCGATGCTCGAGGACGTCTTTGGGCCCGGTGTGACCATCACCACGATGGAGGATGCGCCCGCGCTGGAGCCCACGCCCGCGCCTGAGCCCACACCGCAACCCGCGCCCGCGTCGGAGCCCGCAGTCACGCTGGCGCCCGCGCCGGAGCCGACACCCGCGGCGGCCGTCGAGCCCGTCCTTGATGACCAGCCCCCGGCCTACGACGACTACGACGCCGTTCCTGACTACCTCTATGACGAAGACCCCGGCTATTACGACGATGCCTACTATGAGGAGGACTAGCCCATGGCAAAGCAGATGAACATGCAGCAGATGATGAAGCAGGCCCGCAAGATGCAGGAGCAGCTTGCCCAGGCGGAGGAGCGCCTGGCACAGACGGAGGTCTCCTCGTCCGCTGGTGGCGGCATGGTCAAGGTCACCGCGACGGGCAACCAGCACATCACGTCCATCAAGATCGACCCCGAGGCCGTGGACCCCGAGGACGTCGAGATGCTCGAGGACATGATCCTCGCTGCCGTCAACGACGCGCTCGGCGCCGCCCAGGAGCTCGCCTCCCAGCAGATGGGCGCCCTCACCGGCGGCCTCAACATCCCGGGGCTGATGTAGGGCGATGGACGACCGACTCACAGGGTCCTCGACGGCGGACGGGCGTGCCCTCCAGCGCCTGCTCGACGAGGTCGGGCGCCTGCCGGGCATCGGCGCCAAGTCTGCCCAGCGCATCGCCTACCACATCCTCACCGCCGACGCCGAGGAGGCCCGCCGCCTGGCACAGGCAATCATCGACGTGAAGGAGCAGGTCCACTTCTGCTCCGAGTGCTTCAACTACGCGACGCGCGACCGCTGCGACATCTGTGACGACCCCTCGCGCGACCGCTCGGTCATCTGCGTGGTGGCCGAGCCGCGTGACGTGGCGGCCATCGAGCGCACGGGCAGCTACCATGGCCTCTACCACGTGCTGGGCGGCACGGTGTCGCCCATCGACCACATCAGCCTCGACCAGCTGCATGCCACCGAGCTCTTCGAGCGCCTGGCGACGGGGGAGGTCGAGGAGGTCATCATGGCGACCAACCTCGACACGCAGGGCGACTACACGGCGATTCTGCTCGCCAAGATGATCAAGCCCATGGGTGTGGCGGTCTCGCGCCTGTCCCAGGGCATGCCCAAGGGCGGCGAGGTCGAGTATGCGGACGAGGCCACGCTCGGCGGTGCCATCGAGGATCGCCGCGCGATGTAGGCGCGGGGGAGGGGGCAGCCCCTCCCTCAGGGAAGGAGACGACATGGCAACGCACTTTGCCAGCGACAGGAGACCGGCCACCAACCCGACCCCCAAGGTCGACACCCCTGTCACCAGCGCGGCACCCGCGCCGCTTCCGCTCACGGCCGAGCAGACCGGGTCCTTTGCCACGCTCTCGTCGGGGCAGGGCGCCGTCACCGCGAACCGCGGGAACGCCGCCGACGTCGCAGAGGTCTCCCGGGCCAGCCGTCGCGCCAAGGCGAGCAGCTCCCGCAAGCTCAGCCAGGCGGCGCGCAAGAACGTCACCGGTCGCGACACGCAGATAAAGACCAACCGCAAGCTCTTCCTGGGGCTGGGAATTGCCGCCGCCCTCGTCGTGCTCGTCCTGGGATTCCTGGGCTGGCGCGCATTGGCCTCGCTTCCGAGCGAGATCGACGTGACCGAGGGCGCGGGGCGCGTCGAGCGCACCGAGGTCGATCCCCAGGCGGAGTCACAGGGCATCGAGTATGACGGCTACCTCTATAGTACGCGCGAGAGTGGGGGCAGCTACTCCTTCGTCCGCACGACGGAGGACGGCGCGGACCCGCTCGAGCTCTTCAAGCTTTCCGGCACCCCCGTCTCAATCGTCCTCTATGACGGTGCGTTCGTCGTCGCCGAGAACACCGCGAGCGGCTGGGACGTCATCGCGTACATGCTGGGTGACGGCTCCGTGGCCTCCGAGCTCGTGGGGCCTGACGGCAACCCGGTGGCGGGGGAGGGCACGCTCGCCTCTGCCACGCTTGAGGGTGACGACCTCGTGCTGGTGACGGAGGATGGCTCCAAGACCTCGGTCCCGCTGCGCTAGCTGCCGCGCAAGGGGCATCTCCCCGCGTTCACACACAACTTTCCCACGATTTTTGGGAAAGCCCTTGCGTGGATGAGGGGGTTCTGTGTACAATCTACTCCGCACGTTGCACGTGGGGTGTTAGCTCAGCTGGTTAGAGCGCCGGCCTGTCACGTCGGAGGTCGAGGGTTCAAGTCCCTTACATCCCGCCACGAACTTCCAGCGTCCCCGTTCGCGGGGACGTTTTTTGTGTCAGTACCGCTTGATATCGCATAAAGTTGCCCTGCGTTTCGATAAAACAACACGACAATAATCATCCGGAAATGACGAGGCAGGTATCATCTCCCCACCTGACTATAATCAGGATGGAATATGCCGCCTCGGTGGCGTGAAACGGACAACTAGAAGGAGAGGGAATGGGGCGCTCTGGAGGAAGCGCGATCACGACGCCGCGCGCAGTCGAGCTGCGTGGTGTCTCGATCCCGCACAACAAGGCGACCGCCGAGCTTGAGACGACATACATGCCGCTCCCAAGCCAGGTGATCATGCCTATGAGCCAGCATGTGGGCACACCGTGCAAGCCGCTGGTCAAGCGCAACGATGAGGTCCTCGTCGGCCAGTGCATCGGTCATGTCGATGCCCGCATGACGGCGGACATCTTCTCGCCCGTCTCGGGCAAGGTCAAGGAAATCCGCAGCATGCACTACTCGGACGGACGAGTCTGCGACGCCGTCGTCATCATCCCCGACGGCAACCAGACGCCCGACCCCAGCATCGCGAAGCCGGAGGTCAACGACTTCAAGGGCCTCGTCGAGGCGCTCAGCCACTCGGGCATCGTCGGCCTGGGCGGCGCGGGCTTCCCGGCTGGCCTCAAGATGGACACCGACCTCAGCAACATCGACACCTGGCTGGTCAACGGCGCCGAGTGCGAGCCGTACCTGTCGGGCGACTACCGCGAGATGGTCGAGCATCCCGACGACATCCTCGCCGGCATCAAGGCCTGCCTGGACTTCTCGGGCGTGCCCAAGTCGCTCATCTGCATCGAGGCCAACAAGCCCAAGGCCATCGAGCTGCTGCATGAGATGGCCGCCGACGACCCGCGCATCGACGTCTTCACGCTGCCGGCGCGCTATCCGCAGGGTGCCAGCCGCGTCATCCTGCGCAACGTCACCGGCCGTTCCGTCCCGCGCGGCGGCCACCTCACCGACGTGGGCGCCCTGCTCTTCAACGTGACGACCATGTCCGAGATCGGCCGTTACCTCAAGACGGGCATGCCGCACATCAAGCGCCGCCTCACCGTCATGGGCGACGCCATCGAGAGGCCCCAGAACCTCGAGGTCTTCATTGGCACGCCCATCCGCGAGATCCTGGAGTACTGCGGCCTCAACTGCGAGCCTGCCAAGGTCATCATCGGTGGCCCCATGATGGGCAGCACGCAGGTCGACCTCGACGCGCCCATCGTGCGCATGAACAGCGGCCTGCTCGCCTTCAAGGAGGGCACGCTGCCCACCTACCGCACCACGGCGTGCATCCGCTGCGACCAGTGCATCGACAACTGCCCCATGCACCTGGCCCCCATCGACATCCAGAAGGCCTACAAGCGCGACGACGTCAAGGCCCTCGACAAGCTCATGGCCGACCTCTGCGTGGAGTGCGGCACCTGCTCGTACGTGTGCCCGGCAAAGCAGCCGCTGGCCCAGTCCGTCCGCCTGGCGCGCGCAAAGCTCCGCGCCGAGCAGCGCAAGGCAAGAGGGAGGCGATAGCATGGCGCCCGAAAACACCGCGGCCGAGAGCGGCCGCCCGCTGATCCTGCACGTCATGCCCCAGATCACCAGCCCGGTGACCACCCAGGTCATCATGCGCAACGTCCTCATCGCCATGGCGCCCACCATCGTCGCGGCCGGCGTGCTCTTTGGCATCCGCGCCCTCGTGGTGATTGCCGTGGCCGTGGCCTCCTGCATGGGCTTCGAGTGGCTCTGGTGCTACCTGCGCAAGCTCCCCAACACGGTCGACGACCTCTCCGCGGCCGTCACGGGCGTGCTGCTTGCCTTCAACGTGCCCTCGACCATGCCCCTCTACATGGTGGTGATCGCCTCGTTCGTGGCCATCATCATCACGAAGGAGCTGTTCGGCGGCATCGGCTTCAACTTCGCCAACCCCGCCGTGGTGGGCCGCCTCTTCCTGGCGGTGGCCTTCCCGGTGGCCATGACCTCGTTCGTGGCGCCCCAGGTGACGCTCTCGCCGGTCGACGTCGTGAGCTCCGCGACGCCGCTCGCAGCCTCGGCGCAGCCGCTCTCGTACCTCGAGCTCATGCTCGGCACGCACATGGGCGTGCTGGGCGAGACCTGCGCGGCGACCCTGCTGCTGGGCCTGGTGTGGCTGCTCGTCACGGGCACCATCACCTGGCACGTGCCGGTGGTCTACGTGGCGACCGTCGCCCTCCTGAGCCTGCTCGTCGGCCGTGACCCCATCGCGCAGGTCCTCTCCGGCGGCCTGCTCATGGGTGCCATCTTCATGGCGACCGACTACTCCACCTCGCCCTCCACGCTGCGCGGCAAGCTCGTCTTCGCGCTGGGTTGCGGCCTCATCACCAGCCTCATCCGCTTCTGGGGCAACCTCAACGAGGGTGTCGCCTTCTCGATCCTGTTCATGAACCTGCTGGTACCGCACATCGACGCCCTCATCGTCAACACGCCCGTTGGCGGCGAGGCCGCAAGGAAGGGAGGGAAGGCCCATGAGTAACGAGACCAAGCCCTCGACCTTCGAGACCATCCGTCCCGTCATCGTGCTCGTCGCCATCTGTGCCGTCGCCGGCACGCTCCTTGGCGTCGTCCACGACATCACCCAGCCCATCGCCGACGCCATCGCCGAGGAGCGCGCGCAGGAGACCTACGCCGCCCTCGTGCCCGAGGCCGCGTCCTTCGAGTCGCTCGACTGCACGGTCGAGGGTTGCACCGCCGCCCTCGCCGCACAGGATGCCTCCGGCAACGCCATCGGCTACGTCATCGTGGCCCAGTCCAAGGGCTATGGCGGGCAGGTGCCCATCGCCGTCGCCTTCGACCTTGACGGCAACGTGACCAGCATCACCGCCATGGCGAACGGCGAGACGCCCGGCCTGGGCACGCGCGTCGCCGAGGAGTCCTACATCGGCCAGTACGTGGGCCTCACGGCTGCCCCCATCACGGCCGATGACATCGACCTCATCAGCGGCGCGACCATCTCGTCCAAGGCCGCCCTGTCCGCGTTCAACATCGCCGTCGAGGCATTCGAGGAGGTGCGCTAATGGCTGACCAGGCAATCAAGGCCGCCGAGGGCCCGTCGATGGGCCAGATCTTCGCGCGCGGCTTCCTGACCGAGAACCCCTCCCTGCGCCAGATGCTGGGCCTGTGCCCCACGCTCGCCGTGACCACCGCCGTCTCCAACGGCATCGGCATGGGACTTGCCACCACGTTCGTCCTGGTGTGCTCCGGCATCGTGGTGTCCCTGCTGCGCAAGGCCATCCCCAACTCCGTCCGCATCCCCGCCTTCATCACCGTCATCGCGAGCTTCGTCACGCTCGTCATGATGATCGTCAAGGCCTACCTGCCCGCCCTCGACGACGCCCTGGGCATCTACCTGCCGCTCATCGTCGTCAACTGCATCGTGC